>OMSN01000040.1 GCA_900313765.1 uncultured Eubacteriales bacterium | reverse complement strand
GAAGAAGAGCTTTACGAAGAAGAACCTGAAGGCTAAGAAGAAAGTGGTTCTGAAGAAATAACAGGCAAATAACAGGCGGCGAACAGCGCAGAGATTCTGACACCAGGGCGGGGGTCAAAAGAAAAGTTCTTTTGATCCCCGCTTTTGATTGCTGCCGGATCCTGTGTACCGATAACATTCCATGCGATGTTCAACCTGTTTATCAGTACCGGTTCGGTCCTTCACTATGTTGCATATGTCATGCCTTTCACTGCCTTCCTGATCTTATTTGTCGTTTATAAGTTGTTTATTACGGGCCGCAGCATAGATCAAGCTTTGAAGGAATAGAGCGATCGTGTCAGCGGATTCGTAATTCCGGGCTTGACATCTTCATCCCATGGTGATAGAGTACAACACGATGACTGCCGAAGACAGCAGGTTCCCGAGAGGGTATAATGCGAGATGCGCCTGCCGAGGAAGTGTGAATTCTTTGAATGTTCGCGCCTTTTCGTGTTTTCGCGGAACGGCGTTTTTTATTTCTCTTTTGCGGTCATTACAAAATCTATAAGGAGGTAATGGTTATGGCAAAAGTGGAACTGAAACAGCCCATCGTGGAAGAGATCGCAGCAAGTGTCAAGGATGCTGACGCTGTCGTTCTTGTCAATTACCTTGGGATCAACGTTGCAGGCGATACTGCACTTCGTAAGGAGCTGCGTGAAGCCGGCATCACCTACAAGGTATGCAAGAACACGATGATGAATTTCGCCTTCAAGGGAACGGAGTTTGAACCGCTGTGCGCGCATCTTCATGGTGCAAATGCTCTGGCGATCTCCAAGGATGATGCAACTGCACCGTCACGCATCATCAAGAAGCATTTCAAGGCGAATCCGACGATCCATCTGGTAGGTGGCGTAGTCGAGGGCAAGTTCTATGACGAGGCTGGAGTGCTCGCACTGGCAGATGTCCCGACAAGGGAAGTCCTGCTTGGAAGACTGTTTGGCTCTATGCAGAGCCCGGTTGCGAACTTCGCAAGAGTCGTCAAGCAGATTGCCGAGAAGGACGACCCGGCAGCAGCCGAGTCCGCACCGGCAGAAGAAACCGCACCGGCGGCAGAGTAATTTCGTAAAAATATCCAAATAAAACAGGAGGAATCATTATCATGGCTAAGCTTACAACTGCTGAGTTTATCGAAGCGATCAAGGAACTGAGTGGTTATGGAGCTGAACGAGCTGGTTAAGGCTTGTGAGGAAGAGTTTGGTGTATCCGCAGCAGCGGGTGTTGTTGTTGCAGGTCCTGCAGCAGCTGCAGAAGAAGTTGAAGAGAAGACCGAGTTCGACGTTGAGCTGACTGAGGTTGGCCCGAACAAGGTTAAGGTTATCAAGGTTGTCCGTGAAGCTACCGGTCTTGGACTGAAGGAAGCTAAGGACGTTGTTGACGGTGCTCCGAAGGTTGTCAAGGAGCAGGTCTCCAAGGCTGAGGCTGATGAGCTGAAGGCTAAGCTGGAAGAGCAGGGAGCAAAGGTTACCCTGAAATAATCCAGACCATTACCCGAATACAAAGAGGGAACTGTGTGCAGACACAAGTTCCCTCTTTTAATACTTATATGGAAATAAAGAGACTGTTAAGGTTCTCTGCGGAAATGTGCAGGTATGATCCGCTATAATCAGAACAATAATCATGACAGGAGAAAAGGATATGAGACAGATGAGACTGATCAGGCACATGACATGGGCTTTGGCGGCGATGCTTTTGACGGGAACCATGGCGGTCTGTGCAGAGACTGTACAGGAGAGGAAGGCTGGAGCAGTGGCATTTGATACGAACTGGACCTATGCGGGAAACTCGGTGATCCATACCGGCAGCGCAGAACTGTACACAGCCAGTGAAGACTCAGCTCCCAGGAAGAACCATACCGTATGTGTCAATGCAGGGCATGGAACCCGCGGAGGGGAGAGCGCCCAGACTCTCAGCCATCCGGACGGAACTCCGAAGGTGACCGGCGGGACGACTGCCCAGGGACAGGTGAATTCCACAGCGATCTCCACCGGGATGACCTTTCTCGATGGGGCAACGGAAGCTTCCGTGAATCTTCAGGTTGCAATGGAGCTGAAGAAGCTGCTCCTTGAAGACGGATATGATGTCCTGATGATTCGGGAGAGTGATGATGTGCAGCTGGATAACATCGCCCGTACGGTCATGGCAAACAACTGTGCGGACATCCACGTTGCGATTCATTTTGATTCCACGGACAGCAATAAAGGATGTTTCTACTGCAGTGTGCCGGATGTGGCTTCCTACCGAAGCATGGAACCGGTCGCCTCCCACTGGCAGCAGCATGAAGCGCTGGGGAAGGCGCTGGTAGAGGGACTGCAGAAGGAAGGAGTCAACGTCTTCCAGGGAGGAAGCCTTCCGATGGATCTGACCCAGACATCCTATTCCACCATTCCGAGCATGGATATAGAACTTGGAGACCGGGCGAGTGACCATTCGCAGGAATCCTGCGCCAGGTACGCGAAGGGACTGAAGGCTGGCATTGACGCTTATTTCGCGCAGGCCGGCAGCGCCGGGTAAAATTGGTCAAAAAAATAAAAAAACCATTTGACACGGAGCCCGTGGCGTGGTAGTCTGTACGTTGCATTATTGTCCATGACTATGCGCCATGGGTTTAGTGCGCCCAAAAATAACTATACATCGGCAGCAGAAAGTACAGAGGTGAACAGTTAATGGAAAAAAACAGAATTCGCCCGGTAAAGGCTGGCAGAAGCATGCGAATGAGCTTCCAGAGAAGTCAGGAAGTCCTCGAGATGCCCAACCTGATCGAAGTTCAGAAGAACTCCTATGATTGGTTTCTCACGGACGGACTGGATGAAGCTTTCAAAGACATCTCGCCAATCGAAGATTACGGCGGAAAGCTCAGCCTTGAATTCACCACCTTCCAGCTGTGCAGGGATGATGTCAAATACACCATCGAGCAGTGCGCAGAGAGAGACGCGACATACGCGGCTCCGCTGAAGGTACGGGTGAGACTCCATAACAAGGAGAATGACGAGATCAGCGAGCATGAGATCTTCATGGGAGATCTGCCGCTGATGACAGATACCGGCACCTTCGTGATCAATGGTGCGGAACGTGTCATCGTCAGCCAGCTTGTCAGAAGCCCCGGAATCTATTACGGGATTGCGCGCGATAAGCTCGGCAAGCCTCTCTATTCCTGCACCGTTATCCCGAACCGTGGTGCCTGGCTGGAATATGAAACAGATTCCAACGACATCTTCTATGTCCGCGTAGACCGTACCCGCAAAGTTGCGGTTACGACGCTGGTCCGCGCCCTCGGAGTGGGAACCAATGCGGAGATCATCGAGCTGTTCGGAGAAGAGCCGAAGATCGTAGCGACGCTTGAGAAGGACGAGGCAAATGACTATGAGAGCGGTCTGAGAGAACTCTACAAGAAGATCCGCCCGGGTGAGCCGTTTGCGGTGGAGAGTGCCGAGAGCCTGATCCACGGCATGTTCTTTGACGCGCGCCGCTATGACCTGGCTAAGGTCGGCCGCTATAAGTACAATAAGAAACTTCTGCTCCGCAACCGCATTACCGGCCATACACTGGCTGAGGATGTGGTCAATATGCAGACCGGTGAGATCATTGCAGAAGCGGGTACTGTCGTCGATACGCAGATGGCAGACAGGATCCAGAATGCTGCAGTGGATCATGTCGTGCTTGCAACGGAAGAGCGCAATGTACGCGTTCTTTCCAATATGATGGTTGACCTGAAGGAGTATCTGGACTGTGAGCCGGAAGAACTCGGCATCACCGAGCTGGTCTACTATCCGTACCTTGCACAGCTCCTTGAGCGCAATTCCGCAGACGGAGTTCTGAATGAGGAGGCGGCCAGGGAAGATGTGCGTGCGCATATCCATGACCTGATCCCGAAGAATATTACCAGGGAAGATATCCTCGCATCCATCAACTACAACATGCATCTGGAATATGGCATCGGCAACAGCGATGACATCGATCATCTTGGAAACCGCCGTATCCGTGCTGTCGGAGAACTTCTTCAGAATCAGTACCGTATCGGCCTGAGCCGTCTGGAGAGAGTCGTCCGCGAGCGTATGACAACGCAGGAGATCGAGGGGATCACACCTCAGTCCCTGATCAACATCAAGCCCGTGACTGCAGCGGTCAAGGAATTCTTCGGATCTTCCCAGCTGTCTCAGTTCATGGACCAGAACAACCCGCTGTCCGAACTGACACATAAGAGACGTCTTTCCGCACTCGGCCCCGGCGGACTTTCAAGAGACCGTGCCGGATTCGAGGTTCGAGATGTCCACTATTCCCATTACGGACGTATGTGCCCGATCGAGACACCTGAAGGACCGAACATCGGTCTGATCAACTCACTGGCATGCTATGCCCGTATCAATAAGTACGGATTCGTGGAAGCTCCGTACCGCAAGGTTGACCGTACGGATCCTGCCAATCCGCGTGTCACCAATGAAGTTGTCTACATGACAGCGGATGAAGAGGATAATTACCATATCGCACAGGCGAATACCAAACTGGACGAGAATGGTTATTTCATCAATAAGAACGTGTCCGGTCGTTTCCGCGACCAGACGCAGCAGTATCCCAAGACCATGTTCGAGTACATGGACGTATCTCCGAGAATGGTCTTCTCAGTGGCAACGGCACTGATCCCGTTCCTTCAGAACGATGACGCGAACCGTGCTCTGATGGGATCCAACATGCAGAGACAGGCAGTTCCGCTTCTGACCACAGAGGCTGCAGCTGTCGGTACCGGCATGGAAGTGAAGGCAGCTGTCGACTCCGGCGTCTGCGTACTTGCAAAGCATGCAGGTGTGGTAGAGCGCGCTGAGGCGAACCGCATTATCATCCGCACAGACGACGGCAAGAAGGATGAATATCATCTTCGCAAATATGTGCGCAGCAACCAGTCCAACTGCTACAACCAGAGACCGATCGTCTTCAAGGGCGATGTCGTGGAAGAGGGCGATATCATCGCAGACGGCGCTTCCACATCGAACGGCGAGCTGGCACTGGGCAAGAACCCGCTGATCGGATTCATGACCTGGGAAGGTTATAACTATGAGGATGCTGTCCTGCTCAGCGAGCGTCTGGTCATGGATGATGTCTATACTTCCATTCATATCGAGGAGTATGAGGCAGAGTCCAGAGATACCAAACTCGGTCCGGAAGAGATCACAAGAGATGTTCCGGGCGTTGGCGAGGATGCTCTGAAGGATCTGGACGAGCGCGGAATCATCCGCATCGGTGCAGAAGTCCGCGCAGGCGATATCCTGGTCGGTAAAGTCACACCGAAGGGCGAGACAGAACTGACAGCCGAAGAGAGACTGCTCAGAGCGATCTTCGGTGAGAAGGCAAGAGAAGTAAGAGACACTTCCCTCAAGGTACCTCACGGCGAGTACGGTATCGTTGTTGCCGCAAAGGTATTCACCAGAGAGAACGGTGATGAGCTGTCACCGGGTGTCAACCAGTCGGTCCGTATCTATATCGCTCAGAAGAGAAAGATCTCTGTTGGCGACAAGATGGCAGGCCGTCACGGAAACAAGGGTGTTGTTTCCAGAGTCCTTCCGATCGAAGACATGCCGTTCCTTCCGAACGGACGTCCGCTCGATATCGTGCTGAACCCGCTTGGCGTTCCCAGCCGTATGAATATCGGACAGGTCCTGGAGATCCATCTGAGCCTTGCCGCCATGGCACTTGGCTTCAACATTGCGACGCCGGTATTTGACGGCGCAAATGAAAAAGACATTCAGGATACCCTGGAACTTGCCAACGACTATGTCAACATGGAGTGGGATGAGTTCAAGGAAAAGCATGAAGGCGAACTGCTTCCCTCCGTGCTGGAGTATCTGTACGACAACCGTGATCACAGAGAGCTGTGGAAGGGCGTTCCGATCCATCGCGACGGTAAGGTCCAGCTTCGTGACGGACGTACCGGCGAGCCGTTTGACGGCCCGACAACGATCGGACACATGAACTATCTGAAGCTGCACCATCTGGTCGACGATAAGATCCATGCCCGCTCGACCGGTCCTTACTCACTCGTTACGCAGCAGCCTCTGGGCGGCAAGGCCCAGTTCGGCGGACAGCGTTTCGGAGAGATGGAAGTCTGGGCTCTCGAGGCGTACGGCGCATCCTACACACTGCAGGAGATCCTTACCGTGAAGTCGGATGATGTGATCGGCCGTGTGAAGACGTATGAAGCGATCATCAAGGGTGAGAACATTCCTGAACCGGGTATTCCGGAGTCCTTCAAGGTACTTCTGAAGGAACTGCAGTCCCTGGCGCTGGATGTCCGTGTCCTCAAGGATGACGGAAGCGAGGTTAAACTGATCGAGAGCGTGGATTACGGCGATACCGATATGCGCCACATTCTGGACGATGATCGCAGATTCGGTCAGCAGAATGACACATCCCGCGCATCACTCGAGCAGGCCGGCTTCTCCACCAAGGAAGTGGTGGATGGAGAAGAGGTGGATTCTGAGCTGCCTGATACAGGTGTTGTCTTCAGTGATGACATCGAGGATGACTACGGCGATACGGATGATGAGGTAGCTGACAGCTTCGCGGATTTTGGCGAAGACAACGAGTGAAAGGAGACCATTCATGCCGGATAATACGACAAATGAAGTTTATCAGTCTATGACTTTTGATGCGATTAAGATCGGACTGGCTTCCCCGGAAAAGATTCGTGAGTGGGCTACCAGAAATAAGATGCTCGGCGAAGTCAAGAAGCCGGAGACCATCAATTACAGAACGCTGAAACCTGAGACAGACGGACTCTTCTGCGAGCGCATTTTCGGGCCGAGCAAGGACTGGGAATGCCATTGCGGCAAGTTCAAGAAGATCAGGTATAAGGGTGTGATCTGCGACCGCTGCGGCGTCGAGGTTACGAAGAGTTCTGTCCGCAGAGAGCGCATGGGCTGCATCGTTCTTGCAGCTCCCGTATCTCATATCTGGTACTTCAAGGGCATCCCGTCCAGAATGGGTCTCATCCTGGACATGTCTCCGAAGGATCTGGAGAAGGTGCTCTATTTTGCAAGCTATGTAGTCCTGGATCCGGGCGACACCGCGATCACCGGTCTTCATTATAAAGAGATCATGGGCGAGGTCCGCTATCAGGAACTTCGCGCTGAACTTGGACCGAATGCGTTCAAGGCAGGTATGGGTGCAGAATCCGTGCAGCAGCTGCTGAAGGATCTGGATCTGGAAGAGCTGAGCGTACAGCTTCGCAAGGAGCTGGAGACAGCGACCAGCCAGAAATCTGCCAAGATCATCAAGCGCCTTGAAGTCGTGGAAGCATTCCGCGAATCCGGAAATAAGCCGGAGTGGATGGTCCTGAACGTGATCCCGGTCATTCCGCCCGATCTGCGCCCGATGGTACAGCTGGACGGCGGCCGCTTCGCGACCAGTGACCTCAATGATCTGTACAGAAGAATCATCAACAGAAACAACAGACTGTCCCGTCTTCTCGAGCTTGGTGCTCCGGACATCATCGTCCGCAATGAGAAACGTATGCTGCAGGAAGCAGTCGACGCCCTGATCGATAACGGCCGCAGAGGCCGCCCGGTCACTGGCCCCGGCAACCGTTCCCTGAAGTCCCTGTCTGACATGCTCAAGGGAAAGAGCGGACGTTTCCGTCAGAATCTGCTGGGCAAGCGTGTTGACTATTCAGGACGTTCTGTTATTGTCGTCGGCCCCGAACTGAAGATCTATCAGTGCGGTCTGCCGAAGGAGATGGCCATCGAGCTGTTCAAACCCTTCGTTATGAAGGAACTGGTACAGAGAGGCATCAGCCACAATATCAAGAATGCCAAGAAGATGGTTGAGCGTCTGGAAGGCGAAGTCTGGGACGTTCTGGAAGATGTGATCAGAGAGCATCCGGTCATGCTGAACCGTGCTCCTACACTGCACAGACTTGGTATCCAGGCATTTGAGCCGATCCTTGTCGAAGGTAAGGCGATCAAGCTTCATCCGCTGGTCTGTACCGCATTCAATGCAGACTTCGACGGTGACCAGATGGCTGTTCACCTTCCGCTGAGCGTGGAAGCACAGGCAGAGTGCCGCTTCCTGATGCTCTCGCCGAACAACCTGCTGAAGCCCTCTGACGGCGGCCCGGTTGCGGTTCCGTCACAGGATATGGTTCTGGGAATCTATTACCTGACACAGGAAAGACCCGGAGCAAAGGGCGAGGGCGGCGTATACAAGAATATCAACGAAGCGATCCTTGCCTACGAGAACAAAGTGATCACCCTTCAGTCCAGGATCAAGGTCCGCGTGGAGAAGGAGATGCCGGACGGAACCGTGAAGTGCGGCATCGTAGAATCGACACTGGGAAGATTCCTGTTCAACGAGATCATCCCGCAGGATCTTGGATTTGTGGATCGCAGGGATCCAGAAAATGAACTCAAGCTTGAAGTAGACCAGCTGGTCAAGAAGAAGGATCTGAAGAAGATCCTTGAGAAGGTCATTAATATCCATGGTGCAACCAGGACGGCGGAAGTTCTTGACCATATCAAGGCAATGGGCTATGGCTACTCCACAAGAGCCGGCATGACGGTTTCGATCTCCGATATGACGGTTCCGGCACAGAAGGAAGAGCTGCTGAAGAAGGCACAGGAAGATGTGGACCGCATCAACCTGATGCACAGAAGAGGCTTCTCCAATGAGGATGACCGTTATAAGGCAGTTGTCGAGACCTGGAAGGAAACAGACCAGACTCTGACAAGATACCTGCTCGATGGTCTGGATAAGTACAACAACATCTACATGATGGCAGACTCCGGAGCCCGCGGTTCTGACAAGCAGATCAAGCAGCTGGCCGGCATGCGCGGACTGATGGCGGATACGACCGGTCATACGATCGAACTTCCGATCAAGTCCAACTTCCGTGAAGGTCTTGACGTTCTGGAGTACTTCATGAGTGCGCATGGTGCGCGTAAAGGTCTGTCCGATACCGCTCTTCGTACTGCTGACTCCGGTTACCTTACCAGACGTATGGTTGTCGTCTCACAGGATCTGATCATCCGTGAGAAGGATTGTACGGAAGGAAGAGATGAGATCCCCGGCCGTTATATTCGCAAGTTTGCCTACGGCAAGGAGGAGATCGAGAGCCTGCGCGAGAGGATCACCGGCCGCTATGCCGCTGAGACGATCTGCAACAAGGATGGAGAAGTCCTTGTGAAGGCGAACCACATGATCACACGCTCCAGAGCAGAGCGGATCATGGAGGAAGGTGTAGATGCGGACGGCAACTGCCCGGTTCAGAAGGTGAAGATCCGCACGATCCTTACCTGCCGCAGCAGAGTCGGTATCTGCGCGAAGTGCTATGGTTCCAACATGGCAACCGGCGAGCCGGTACAGGTAGGCGAACCGGTCGGCATCATCGCTGCACAGTCCATCGGTGAACCCGGTACACAGCTGACCATGAGAACATTCCATACCGGCGGTGTTGCAGGCGGCGATATCACACAGGGTCTTCCCCGTGTCGAGGAGCTGTTTGAGGCAAGAAAGCCGAAAGGAATGTGCATCATCTCTGAGATCGACGGTGTAGTCGAGATCAGACAGAATAAAAAGAAGGAAGAGATCGTCGTCATTGATCCGGAGACGGGCAATTCCAAGGCGTATCTCCATACCTACGGAACGGAGCTGAAGAAGCTTCCCGACGGCACACATCTTGGCGATGGTACCATCGTCAAGGCCGGAGACCAGCTGACCGAAGGTTCCATCAACCCGCACGATCTGCTGAAGATCAAGGGCGTGGACGCTGTACAGGATTACCTGCTCAAGGAAGTTCAGCGTGTCTACCGTCTGCAGGGTGTTGAGATCTCGGATAAGCATATCGAGGTCCTTGTGCGCCAGATGCTGAAGAAGGTCGAGGTCAATACCTCAGGCGATTCGCAGCTGCTCCCCGGAACCAAAGTAGATGCCCTCGAGTTTGATGAGATCAACAGAAGACTTGAGGAAGAAGGTCTGGAGCCTGCAACCTGCACGCAGATCCTTCTCGGTATCACGAAAGCATCACTGGCAACCGAATCCTTCCTGAGCGCGGCATCCTTCCAGGAGACCACGAAGGTCCTCACAGATGCAGCCATCAAGGGTAAAGTCGACCACCTGGTCGGACCGATGGAGAACGTTATCATCGGTAAGCTGATCCCGGCAGGAACCGGTATGAAGCGCTACCGCAGTGTTGAGATCGAGAAGACAGAGCCTGTCATGTTCCCTGAAGAGGATGGAATCTTCGAAGGAGAAGAGGGCAGCAGCGACGCTGTCACAGAAGAGGTTCTGGCAGAGATTCCGGACGAAGAAGAATAAAGAGTTCTCCGGAACTGAACTGTAAATAAAAACTGCCGGCCGGGCATATTGCCCTGGCCGGCAGTTTTTCTGTTTCAGTAGTGCTTACGGAATGATTTCCGCACCATTTCCGTTTCACATCATTTCCGTTTCCGGAACAGACCGGAGAGCGGAATGTCCTCAGACAGCTGATCCGATGTGTTGTCATCCTGAAGATCAGGACTCTAAAGTAAAAAAGCGTCCGAAACTAAAATTCAGTATGCTGAATATTGCCATCGGAGAAGAATTGACCTTTATTCCAACAGGCTTGAAGGTAACCGTTGCTGCAGACAATGCAATAGAATATGACGGCCGTATATACAAGCTCTCTCCGTTTGTGGGCACTTTTTTGCCTGAAAATCAGCAAAATGAATCCGGTGCCTATCAGGGCGCGAAGTATTTCTCTTATAAAGGGAAAGTTCTGGCTGATTTAAGGGAAGAGATGGAATCAAAAATAGGGGCTAAGGGAGAGTAAAATTATGGCTAATGAGTATTTGTTAGAAAAACACCAAAAATTTGATTATTAATTCTTTTATAAAAATAGGAACTGAAATGAGCAGCAGAACTTCTGTCGAATTAAAAACGATTGCAAACCTTGAAGAAGAAAAAAAGAGTTTCTTTATTGATGCTTATCAGCGAGGCTATCGCTGGACTAAAATTGAAGTCAAGGATTTATTGGATGACATTCTTGAATTCAGCCACTCTGATTATGAATCTCATGACAACATTTTGCCAAGTCGATTTTACTGTCTACAGCCGATTATCGTCACGAAAAATACCGATGGTATTTCTTGGAAAGTGATTGATGGTCAACAGCGACTTACCACAATCTATCTTATCTATCTGTATTATATTAATACCGCCGGGCGTCGCAAACCATCTCTTCCTTTTGAATTGCATTATAATGACAAGAATACGCTTGAAATGTGCTTGCAACAAATAAAAAATGAGGAATATTGCGAGGAAGAGCATTTAGTCCCTGCTTTTGAAAAGTTTAGGAATGATATTGATTGTTTTTACGTCTTAACGGCTTATGGAGAGATTTGCCGATATTTTAACGAGCTTCAAAAAAATCCTCAATCAAGAAATTATGAATCGGATATGAAAAAAGTCTTCGACAATTTTATGAAGATTATCTGGTACGAATTAGTTGATTGCGATGAATATGAAGAAACTGCTGTTTTTTCTAAAATTAATATGGGCAAGATTCCATTGACGAATGCTGAATTAATAAAGG
>OMSN01000341.1 GCA_900313765.1 uncultured Eubacteriales bacterium | reverse complement strand
CTGGCAGTCGCGCTCGGCATGGCCAAGAAGGAAAAAGGTGTAGCGGTTCTTTCCGCTGCGATCTTCTATCTGATCATGCTGACCACCATGAATGTACTGCTCACCATCGACGGCTCCATCCTGGCTGACGGCAGCATCGGCCCCAATGTCAAGGACGGCGCGATCGCAACGGCTCTGGGTATCCAGACCCTGCAGATGGGTGTGTTCGGCGGTATCCTTGCAGGTCTCCTGGCAGCTTTCACCTGTAATAAGTTCTATAAACAGGTCCTGCCCCAGTCCCTGGCATTCTTCTCCGGCACACGTTTCGTACCGATCATGTGTATGGTATTCGGTATCTTAACAGGCTTCATCTGCTACTTCATCTGGCCTGCGATCCAGACCGGTATCTATGCACTTGGCGATCTCGTCAATGCGGCAGGTCTCTTCGGAACCTTCATCTATGGCTGCATCGAGCGTGCGTTGATCCCCTTCGGTCTGCACCACATCTTCTATATGCCTTTCTGGCAGACAGGTGTCGGCGGATCTGTAGAGATTGGCGGCGAAGTCGTACAGGGTGCCCAGAACATCTTCTTCAGAATGCTGGCTGATCCCAACACCCAGGTGTTCGACGAGTCTGCGAAATTCCTCGCAGGTAAGTATCCCTTCATGATGGGCGGACTTCCGGGCGCAGCTCTTGCCATGTACACATGCGCAAGACCCGAGAAGAAGAAAGAAGCAGGTTCCCTGCTCTTCTCCGTAGCTCTGACCTCCTTCCTTACCGGTGTTACAGAGCCTATCGAGTTCACATTCCTCTTCCTGGCTCCCGTGCTGTTCGGTATCCACGTAGGTTTCGCAGGTCTCGCGTTCCTGCTCTGCGACCTGTTTGATATCCTGATCGGAACAACCTTCTCAGATGGTCTTATTGACCTGATCCTGTACGGTGTTCTTCCCGGCAACGCCAAGACCCACTGGATCCGCGTGCTTCCTCTGATCGCAATCTACTTCGTGCTGTACTTCATCGTATTCCGCACCTTCATCCTCAAGAAGGATCTCAAGACTCCCGGACGTGAAGCCGATGACGAAGAAGTCAAGATGATCACCAAGGACGAATACCGCAAGGCGACCGGCGTCGGCGTTGCAGGCGGCAAGGCTGCAGTTGCAAATGTTGATCCCAAGTCCGCAGCGATCCTCAAGGGCATCGGCGGTCTCGACAACCTGACCGGCGATATCGACTGGCGATCCTCAAGGGCATCGGCGGTCTCGACAACCTGACCGGCGATATCGACTGCTGCGCTACAAGACTTCGTCTTTCACTCAAGGATGCATCCAAGGTTGACCAGGCTCTGCTCAAGGGTACCGGCGCTTCCGGCGTTGTTGTAAAGGGCAACGGTATCCAGGTCATCTACGGACCTTCCGTAACCATTGTTAAGTCCAACTTCGAAGAACTCGTCGACAAACTCCGCAACGGCACCATCCCGATGTCCGCAGTCCAGGATGAAGAGCCCGCTGCCGCAGCTCCCGCTGCTGCTCCCGCGGCTCCCAAGATGAAGGACGAGGTCCTCGGCGCTTGCCTGACCGGTAAGATGCTCCTCATGAATGAAGTTGAGGATGAAGCATTCGCAGGCCGCATGCTCGGCGACGGCGTCGCTATTGAGCCCACAGTAGGCGAGCTGGTAGCTCCCGCTGACGGCGAGATCACAATGGTATTCGATACCAAGCACGCTGTAGCAATGACCACCACCGACGGCGCTGAGATCCTGATGCACATCGGTATCGACACTGTCAAACTGGAAGGCAAGAACTTTGAGACCCTCGTCAAAGACGGCGACCAGGTCAAGAAGGGCCAGCCGCTCATCAAGTTTGATATCCCTGCGATCAAGGCTGCAGGCTTCAAGTGCACGACTCCTTGCATCATTACCAACTGGGAGGACTACAGCACACTTCGTCCTCTTAAGACAGGCGATGTGAAGGTCGGTGACGACTTCATCGAACTGCTCGGCTGATAAAACTGATCTGCAATAAAAAAAGCAGATTAAAGCCAATAACTGATCATAAAAAGAGATGCTGCATATGCGGCATCTCTTTTTTGTCAGGTCAAAATATAGTTTTATGAAAATCAGGCCAAAACACTGCTGTTTGAAGATTTACTGTCTGTCCCTGAGTTCCCAGAACGCCACAGCACTGGCTGCTGCCACATTCAGGGAATCCACCCCGTGGAACATGGGGATCATTACTGTGTAGTCACACGCGGCGATCGTCTCCTCCGTGAGGCCGTCCCCTTCCGTTCCCAGAATAACTGCCAGTTTGGGCTCTTCCAGAAGCCCGGGATCTGAGATGGACACTGAATCCATCTTCAGTGCCATTGCCGCGGTCTTGAATCCAATACTGCGGAGCTTCTCTATACCCGGATGCGGCCAGCCGGGAGCTCTGCGGTCTCCGAGAAAAGTCCAGGGAATCTGAAAAACCGTTCCCATGCTCACCCTCACTGCTCTTCTGTATAAAGGATCCGCGCATCCATGGGTCAGAAGCACCGCATCCATACCAAGCGCCGCTGCCGACCGGAAGATAGCGCCTACATTGGTGGGATTGACCACTTCCTCCATAATACAGATCCTTGAGGCTCCCCGGACTGTTTCCTCCACAGACGGAAGCTCTTTCCGCTCCATAGC
>OMSN01000150.1 GCA_900313765.1 uncultured Eubacteriales bacterium | reverse complement strand
TCCTTGGCAAGCATCCAGGCAAACAGTTCCGCCGAACGGTCCCTGGTACCGGGAACATCTCCCCTGGTAAGGGCTGAAAATGCATCCCTCTCCAGTTCAACCGGATAATCGTCTTCGAATACACCGTGGGATGTGATATCGTCCGTGTGCACGACTCTCGCCCCGGCTGTGCGCAGGGCTCCCGCCGCCTCCTGATAACTCATACGCAGGTCCGCGAAACGGTAGATCTTGCCGATTCCTGCCCGGAACTTCATCTGCAGTTTTCCTGACAGCCGGTCCAGGATCGAACGCATACGGTCGATCGTCTCGATTCTCTCTTCGTAGGTGCTGGTCTCATTCTCATGGGGAACCACCAGCACGATCCGGTCACTCATGATCGGGCCGATGATACAGCGCTGAAAGGACTTGATGATCGCCCGGATCTGCTCATAGGCTTCCTGTGCCCTGACCTTAGTATCTACCGAACTTGCGAGGTTGCCGTCCTCCTTCTCAAACCCGAACCGGATCATCTCACAGTACGCATACGCCTCATGAACTTCCAGCAACTGCCGGTAGTACTCCACATCATGTACATCGTCCGAGAGGAGCATCCCTGTGACGAATCCGTTCTCCACCACCGGCACGACCGTCTCCAGTTTCTCCTGGATCTTCAACTGGTCAGACCGGCGCTCGCGGATGCTGTCCACCTTCTTCATGGCCTCCGCAACCGTCTCCAGAATGACTTTGCGGGAAATAGGCTTCATGAGGTATTTCTCTACTCCCAGCGCAATCGCATCCTTGGCGTAATCAAACTTGTCATAGGCCGAGATCACATAGAACAGGCAGGATGCATTAAAGGAGCGGATCTCCCGGATCGCAGCGATCCCGTTGATCCCGGGCATCTGGATATCCATAAATGCAATATCCGGATGGAAATTCTCCGCCTTCTCGATAGCTGTCCTGCCGGTCTTGGCGCATTCGATCTCCACATTATCCCCGTATTCTTTCTGGATTACATTTTTCAGGGAATCCAGCATGATCCCTTCGTCATCTGCTAGAAGTATCCGATACATCGCTCTCTCCTGTTCCTGTTGTCTGTCCACTCAGCCAATATGCCTGCCCCGGATCAGACGGTGCTCTCTCAGATTCAATCCTCAGAAGGTTCCTCCTGTTCCAGTGGAAGCAGGACGCTGACTTCCGTACCGCACATCGGTCCGTCGCTCCAGATGCTGAACAGATTCTCTTTTCCATAGTACAGTTCCAGCCTGGATATGACATTGACCATCGCAACACCGGTGGAGTTGCCATCCCGCTCAGCATCCGTTTTTGCTTGCTGCGCTTCTGTCGAAGACGCATCTCCTCTGCCCTGGGCGCGCCGCTGCATGATCGCCCGAATCTGGTCACTGGTCATACCAACACCGTTGTCTGATATCGTCACCCGCACACAGTGCAGGCCTGCTTCATTTTCATCAGGGCCGACCATCTCCGCCGACATGGTGATCCTGCCATTCTCATGATTGTCATGGATCCCGTGCTGGATCGCGTTCTCAACAATAGGCTGCAGGATCATACTGGGCATGCGGACACTGCCTGTATCAATCTCTTCATCCACCAGTTTCTCATAATGGATATCACCGGAGAAACGTACATTCAGAATGTAGATATAGTTGTCGACTGAATCCAGTTCTTCCTGCAGGGATGCATCACCGCCGGTCTTCTTAACATTGTATCGGAAGAAGTCTGCCATTCTGGACAGGAAGTCTTCCGTGCGGTCAGCCCCTTCCATCATAGCCAGCTGTGAACCTGCGTTCAGACTGTTGAACAGGAAATGCGGATTGATCTGTGCCTGGAGAAACTTAAGCTGCGCTTCCTTCAGATGTGCTTCCATGGCAAGCTCATTTTCTTTCATCTGCGCTTCCTTCTCCATGGAAGAACGCTGGCTGCTGATATAGGTACGGATGCTGTCCAGCATCCTGTGGAATGCATTGGTGACAACACCGACCTCGTCCGCCCTGTCTGAAGTCGGGATCTCTACGCTGAAATCACCGTCCGCGACACGGTACGCAGCTCCTGCAAGAGTACGCAGAGGGCTGATCATCGCCCGCACCAGCAGCGAGGCGAAAAACAACGCCAGCGCACTGACTGCAAAGATCAGGATCATACAGGTCTGTTCCAGAGATTCCATAACGGCCAGCAGTTCCTGGTAATTCTCTGAATTGCGCCTGAAGCGGTTGCTGTTCAGCGCATAGATATAGCTGTTGATATAGTCGTACAGATTGGTGGAGATTGCATACTGTTCCTTGTATTCTTCCACGTCTCTGCCGCGCCTTGCCTGGATCGCCTTCTCCGAGGAAGACAGATAGCTCTCTGTCATCAGACGGATACTCCGCTCCAGCATCTTGTTATCGTTGTCTACAACGCGGTCGTTCAGCGTATCGGTTCTGGCACGCAGTTCCTGCTCATACCGGTAGAAGTCTTCCAGCGAGGCGGAGCTCTTTGTACTCAGATACCCGTACAGACTGTTCTGGGCGGTCTCCAGTGTATCCGAGAGCTGTATGATCGTGGCGTTGGAAGCAAAGACCTCATTGATCCGCTCCACCATCGCCCTGCTCTGCCGGAAGATGAAGATATTGACCACCAGCACCAGCAGAAGAACGACGGTAAGCACCGCAGTGATCCTTGCCTGCAGCGTTTTCAGAATCGGGGATCGACGCGGGTTCTTCATGCCTGCACCTCCCCGGACTGTGCCGCCTGTTCTTCTTTGACATAATGATCCATCGTAACCGGCGTCAGACTGTCCAGCGTGATATTGTAATAACTGCTGGTCCGCTGCATTTCCAGATAATCATCCAGAGCCTGCACGCAGTCCTCTCCCAGTGCCTTTCTGTCGATGGTCATTGTGACAGGGATCAGGTCCTGTTTGAGGGCGGACAGGATCGTATCGGTCACATAGAAACCGACCACCTGCACGTCGCCTACAAGGTTATACTCCACCAGTGCCTGCACAGCACATTCTGTCTGCACACTGTTTCGGCAGATCAGTATATCGGGGGCATCCGGTCCCAGGAGGATATCACGGATGACTTCTTCCGCGTCAAAGTCTACCGTGCTGTCTACATTTCTGGTAAACAGATCCATCTTCTCGTCATTCGAAGATCCGTTGTGGACCGCCTGCACCGTCTGTGTGAACAGAAGCTGCGTCTCGTTCTCAGTATCACCGGAATCCTGCAGCAGGCAGACCCGGTTGGTTCCTTTCTTCATAAGGCTGAGCAGCCATCCACCATACAGTTCGCCCATCTGATAGTTCGAGACACCGACATAGCTGACCCTCGATGAATCAGGAAGGTCCCTGAGTATGGTGACCACGGGGATCCCTCTGTCCAGAGCCCGGTCGATCGACGCCTCCAATGTGCTGCTCCCGTCCGGGTAGAGAATGATCCCGTCCGCTTCCATGGCGATCGATATGTCGATACATTCCGACGCCGTATAACTGCGCTGCGTCCCTTTCCCGCACCATTCCAGATAAGCACCCGCATCTTCACAGGCGGCAAAGATATCGTCAAACATGTCCTGCATCATCTGCGAACTGTCAGAAGACACAAAAAGATAATGCCGTCCGTACTCTCGCACCGCATCATTATCAAGCCCCAGTTCCTGGGCCTTGCTCTGATAATATATGTAGATGCCTGCCAGGAGCAGCGCTGCTGCAGAGAGCATGGCCGCCATCAGGACAAATAGCCGTTTCACAGGATACCCCGCCTCTTCTTCTGGTTACTGAACAGATGCAGAGCACCTGTTCATCATTGAATGGAAAAGGAGATCCGCCCAGAGCAGATCTCCTTTATTGTAACACAACTGCTTCTTCTTATTTGGCATTCTTCTTGGAAATAATGTCAAATGCGACTGCGCCAAGAAGGACAACGCCCTTGACGACCTTCTGCAGGTTTGCATCGATTCCCATCAGGCTCATGCCGAGGTTGATGACACCGATCAGAAGAGCACCGACCATCATGCCCGGAACGGTACCGGCTCCGCCGTATGCGGATGCACCGCCGACAAAGCATGCGGAGATGGCGTCCATCTCATAGTTGGTTCCGGCTGTGGAGTTCGCAGCCTGGAATCTTGCTATAACAGTGAACGTGGTGATTGCTGTGATCACTGCCATATTCAGATAAGCGATGAACATGATCCGTCTGGTATCAATACCGGACAGACGGGCAGCTTCTTTGTTGCCGCCGACCACATAGAAGTGACGTCCGATGGTAGTCTTGCCTGTGATAAAGAAGTACAGAAGCACGATCACGGCAACCCAGATCAGAACGGTCGGAATACCGCCGGCCATAGACAGTTTGTATGCAAAGAGCATGACAACAGCGCCAAGCAGTATGGTCTTTCCCGCAACCAATGCCAGGGAATCTGCCTCGTAACCCTTCTTCACTCGGTTCGCACGGTCACGGAAGTTCAGGAACGCGATCAGCAGTACAGCAACCACGCCTACCACGATGCAGGGTACGTTC
>OMSN01000070.1 GCA_900313765.1 uncultured Eubacteriales bacterium | reverse complement strand
CTTGACATTGTCTGTGACAACGCCTGCTTTGGCGAGAGTCTGGTCAATGTTCGGAGCGGTATCCTTGCTTGCCTTCAGAACATCCTCAAGAGTATTGACTGTGGAAATGAAAACACCCGCATTACTTCGAACCTCTTCATCAACGGGATCGAGCAGAGGGAAGCCATTTTTATCGAGTGCACCAAGGAAGGTGTCAATCTGATCGACAACAATATCATCTGGAACGTGGAGGGCCGCTTTGATCCGGCTAAGGTTCCGGCAGAGCCCGGCTCTACGGGATGGTATAAAATGAAAGAGCATGATGTTGTCAACGGATACGGTGTCTACTGCGAAGGGACAGACCGCCTGATCGTAGCGCATAACCTGATCGGCAGATGCAGGCACAGCGGCTACTATGCGAAACCGGTCAGCTTCCGCATGGGAGGGCTGGAGAGAGGCGGCACGTCCAGAAAAGCGAAGATCCTCAACAACATCTTCTACGACTGCCGGGAGGCTGCGATCGTTTTCCCGACGCAGGATAATGAATCGGAAGGCAATCTGTTCCTGTGCATGAGCGGCGGCTATCTGAGAGTGATGTATCCGGCGCCGGAACTGTGCCTGGATCTCGATACATGGAGACAGTTTACGGGATTCGACCAGACGTCGGACAGCGCCTGGTTCGGATTCGAAGTGGACAATGGAAAGGTGTGCCTGATACAGCGTCCTGACAGTCCGCTGCACGCTCCGGGCCCGGCAAAACCGGCCCAGGTGATGCGGGATCCGGCAAAGATCGCAGGGCGGAGCCCCGTCCCCTGCGTCCCGTGTGACTATGCAGGCCATGAACATACAGGTGACGTACTTCCCGGTCCGTTTTCTACCTGGGATGCGGAGATCTCATTCCTGTGAGAGGATACCAACCTGTCAAAATGATTACAGCCAGCCGGAACCGTAAGTCACATGGCTCCGGCTGTTCTTTTTGCCTTGCAGATGCATATTTGTAGAACTATGGAATTGCCGGTATACTGGATTGTGTGAGATGGCACGATTGCAACATGAGAAAGGAGCTGCCATGAAAAAGATCGCATTGTCGCAGGAACTGTCACTGTCTGTCATAGCCCAGGGCTTCTGGAGACTCAACAGCTGGAACTTTACCACGCAGGATCTGGTTTCATTTATGAACGGATGCATAGACAGAGGCGTCACAACATTTGATACTGCCGAGGTCTATGGAGGAACACTCTGCGAGAGCATGATGGGAGATGCATTTACTGCAGATCCGTCGATCCGCGGAAGGATCGAACTGGTCACCAAGACCGGGATCTCCAGAGCGATGATCGATGGAAAACCGTTCGGCTACTATGATACAACATATGACCGTATCTTGAGGTCCTGCAGAGAGAGCCTGCAAAGACTGAAGACCGATTATATTGACCTGTACCTGATTCATCGGGAGGATCCGCTTCTGGATCCGTGGGAGACCGGACGTGCGCTCCTGGACCTGAAGAAGGAAGGTCTTGTCAGGGAGATTGGCGTATCGAATTTTGATCCTTTCAAATTCGAAGCGCTGAACAAAGCGGTTGACGGACAGCTGGTCACGAACCAGATCGAATGGAATCCGGTCTGTTATGAGCATTTCAGATCCGGCATGATAGATTATCTGTCCGGAAACCGTATCCATCCGATGATCTGGTCACCGCTGGCAGGAGGCAGGATCTTCAGCGATCAGGAAGATGCAGCCTGTGTGAAGGCCCGCACCGCGATCGAAGAGATCGCACGGCGCCACGGTGTAAGCCCTGCAGCCATCATCTATGCGTGGATCCTGTATCATCCGGTCGGAGCGGTTCCGCTGGTGGGAAGCAGCAGGCTGGAGAGACTGGATCAGGCAATCTGTGCGCTGGATGTGAAGCTGGAGCAGTATGAATGGTTTGAGATCTATGCAGCCGGCGGACAGCAGATCCGCTGACAAAATTGATAAGTAACAGTTGACAACCAGGGCGATCCTGTGTATCATCTATAACGTAATACTTATTCGACATAAGCAAAACATTATCAGACGGGCGGAAGCATTCATTCTGCCGGTCGGGAAGGAATACGTTATGACCAAGATGATGAAGAAAATGGTTGCACTGGGACTGACTCTTATGATGGCGGTTCCTGCAGGCGCAGTATATGCGGGTGAGACAGAGGCTGCGGGAGATGCCGAGCTGTCACTGGCTTATCAGTATGGACTTGGATATGCAGCAGTTACAATCGCTCAGCAGGAAGGTCTGATCGAGAAGGCTTACAAAGAGGCAACAGGTGCAGATCTGACGATCACCTGGAACCAGATGAGTTCAGGTGCTGACATCAATACGGCGATCGCGTCCGGTGATCTGGATGCAGGCTTCATGGGGGTTGCTCCAGCAATCAGCGGAATCTCCAAGGAACTGGGCTATAAGATCTTTACGAATCTCTGCGGCCAGGAACATGGAATGATGACGGCGGATGAATCCATCCAGAGCTTTGATGATCTGATCGGTTCCGATAACCAGATTGCGCTTGTCAATATCGGTTCGATCCAGCACATCATGCTGGCAATGGCACTGGACGCACAGGGATATGATGCCCATGCGCTGGATTCCAACATCGTAGCAATGAAGCACCCGGATGGCATGGCTGCACTTCTGTCAGGAACTGTGGCGGCACATCTGACCTCCAGCCCCTACATCTTCCAGGAGCAGGCAGATGACACACTGCATGCAGTCGGTGACATCGACAAGAGCTACTCGAAGGACACAACCTTCCTGGTTGGCATTGCTTCAGAGACCATCTACGAAGAGAACCCGGCGCTCTACAATGCACTGGTTCAGGGAATCGCAGAGGGAACAGCGTATCTGAATGAGAATCTGGAAGATGCTGCTGCGATCACAAGTGAATTCGATGGCAATTCGGTAGAAGATGAGATAGAATATCTGAAGAAGGGCTCCTACTCCGTGGAGACCACAGGAGTGGAAGAGATCGCACAGTTCATGTTTGCGAACAAATTCATCGATATCGATCCGGGTACATACGAGAATCTGGTATTTGAGAATGTACAGGGCAACTGAGGATCTGACAGAGGAAGTCTATCTATGGATATGATGGAAAAAAAGGAGCGCCGCCGGGCGCTCCTTACTAAGGTTATATTTATCATACTGCTTCTCGTGATCTGGGAGATCACGGCAAAGGCACACGTATTCGGCAAACGCTCCGAGATCGTGTTTCCGACACTGGAATCGATCTGGGCAGCGTTTATTCGCAATTTTACATTCGGGTATGCAGGCACTTCACTGTGGATCTATATTCTGAATTCCATGGGTCTGCTGCTCGAGGGCTTGTGCATCGGAGTCGGCCTGGCATTTATCCTGTCCGGCCTGAGCATGGTCAGCAAGACGATCGACACGATCTTTAATCTGTGTGTGTCGATCTTCGACCTTCTGCCCGGTGTGGCACTGCTCCCGGTTGTCATCGTAATCTTCGGCGTGAAACCCGGAGTCATCGTATTCCTGGTCGTGCATGCTGTTCTCTGGCCCATGTCCAGAAACGTTCTGGATGGCTTCAAGGCAGTTCCGGAGATCTATCTGGAAGCCGGCCGCAATCTGGGAATGGGCAGCGCACAGCTTCTGTTCGGAGTCTATATTCCGGCGGCAACGACATACATTGTGTCCGGGCTGAAAGTCGGCTGGGCAAGAGCATGGAGAGGCCTTATCTCAGCAGAAATGATCTTTGGTATCGCTTCATCTCCCGGAATCGGTCTGTTCATCAATCAGATGAGAACAAACATGAACAATGCCGAGATGTATGCGACTCTGATCGTGATCATTATCATCGGACTGATCGTACAGTACGGTATTCTGAATCCGATCGAGAATGCGACGGTGAAGAAATGGGGGATGACAAAATGAGCGCGGCTGATAAGACAAAGAACAGTCCGGCAGCGGAGGAGACCAGGCCCATCCTGGAGATCCGCGGACTGACGAAAGCATTTCTCAATTCAGGAAAAAAAGAAAAAACGGAAGTACTCAATGATCTGAATCTTACGGTGGATCCTTCCGAGTTCCTCTGTATCCTCGGTCCTTCCGGCTGCGGAAAGACGACGATGCTCCGCTGTGTAGCAGGCTTCGAGTCTTATGAGGGTGATGTCCTGGTCAATGGAAAACTGGAGACCGGACCGGGCACAGACCGGATCATGATCTTCCAGGATTTCAATCAGTTATTCCCCTGGAAGACGGTAGAGAAAAATATCCAGTATGGTCTCAGGCTGCAGGGGATCAAAGACAAAGCGGAACTGAAGAAAAGATCGGATTCTGCTCTGAGAAAAGTCAAACTGGACGGATACCAGAACTATTATCCGTATCAGCTGTCCGGAGGCATGAAGCAGCGAGTTGCGATCGCCAAGGCGTTTGCGCTGAAGCCGAGCATCATTCTTATGGATGAGCCCTTCGCAGCGCTGGATGCCATGACAAGGACCAAGCTCCAGAAGGAACTGATGCACCTTCATGAACAGGAAGACTGCACGATCCTGTTCATTACACATAATATTCTGGAAGCGATCTCGCTGGGAACCAGGATCATTGTTCTTCAGACAGGCGGCGATATTGTCGTCGACCAGAAGAACCCGATTCCAAAACCTGTCACACCGGATTCACCCGGATACGGCGCATTTTGGACGCAGCTGCATGACGCATTGTATGCATGATGCGGGAACGGGGATGCCCCTATTGCCAATTGGATAAAAATAAGCCGCAGAGCCTGCATGATGCAGCCTGCGGCTTTATTATTGCTGAAACTTTTATGCTCTTCCCGTTCCCTGGGCCTTGAAACGGTTCCTGCTCTGTTTCTCGGCTGGCTTGACCACGATCTCGCCGGCTTTTGTAAGCGCTTCTCTTGTCATGAACGGACCTGTCAGCTCATAGACAAGAACAGCGAACAGGGTAACATTTCTGATTACGGAACTCTCTGCACCGCCAAGAGCGGCTGCCTGATTGCACATACCGATGGCGACACCAGCCTGCGGAAGGAGAGTGATGCCCAGATACTTTCGGATATTCTGATCACATCCCATGGCAGTACTGGAGATCCTGGCTCCCAGGTATTTACCGAGAGAACGGGCCAGGATGAACATGACGCCGATCAGGACATACTCCATATGCGTGAATACTCCAAGTTCCAGCTCGGCGCCGCTCAGTACAAAGAATGCGACGTTCAGGGGCGACGTCCATTTCTCTGCCCTCGTCATGATATCTTCTGAAAACTCACTGGTATTGCAGAATACGGTTCCCAGCATCATGCAGACAAGAAGAGACGAGAAGGAGATCGTTGCCTTGCCGACCGGAATCTCAAGATAGGAGAGCGCGATCGTCAGGAAGACAAATGTGATCGTCATGGACAGTCGGTTACTGTTGGAGTAGAACAGTTTCTCCAGCTGGGTCAGAATATAGCCGAGAACACCTCCCAGCAGTACCGAGCATATGATCTCAAGAATCGGATTGACAACTATGGAGATCATGTCAAGGTTACCGCCTTTGAGCGCCATGGCGATACCGAAGGAGACTGAAAACAGAACCAGACCAACTGCGTCATCCAGGGCAACGATCGGCAGCAGGAGCCTGGTCAGCGGACCGTTTGCCTTGTACTGCCGCACGACCATCAGCGTGGCAGCAGGAGCAGTTGCAGAAGCGATCGCTCCGAGAGTGATTGCGGCACTGAGAGGCAGAACCTCTTCACCCAGTATAAAATGAAGGGCAATCAAGGCTGCATCTACAAGAATCGTAGCCATCACTGCCTGGAAGATGCCGATCACAGTGGCGGTCTTCCCTGTATGCTTCAGAGAAGAAAGCCGGAACTCACTGCCGATCGAAAATGCAATGAAGCCCAGCGCTGCCGTATTGATCTGGCTGATGCTCTGGACCGCTTCCTCTGAGACGAAGCCAAAACCATTGATTCCAAGCCTTCCCAGACCGTACGGACCGATCAGAAGTCCTGCGATCAGAAAAGCAGTGACATCCGGGAAATTAAACCCCATCCATTTGAACACACGAGTAAGCATCAGCCCCGCGAACAGCGCAGCTGAAATTGATAAGAACAGACTCATACATACCTTCTTTCCATAGTTGTCATTTCTCCATCAAGTCACAAACGGTACTCATTTTAGTACCTGTTCATTCATTTGTTAAGAGGATTTTGCAAGACGATTCCTGACCTTCTTCATACAGTATACAAAGACCGGGATAATATAGACGGTGGCCATAAGCCATGCGGACTGATCCGCCCATACGATCGCGTCATAGCCAAACCGCGGTGCAAGGAACAGACAGACGAAGGAACGTGCTGTCATCTCCATTATGCCGCCCATTACCGCAAGATCCGAGTAGCCAAGTCCCTGCGTGCTCATCCGGATGATGATCAGGAAGGCGAGCAGCCACCAGGCATATCCCATACAGCGCATATAATAGGCCGAATGCCCCAGGATCTGGGCGACCCCTTCTCCATTGGCAAGGAAGATCAGGGTCAGCCGGCGTCCGAGAAGGATCATGATCAGACCGGAGATCACGGTGTAGACGACTCCGCATAACACAGTCTGGACGACGCCCTGACGGATGCGCTCCGGTTTCCTTGCCCCGTAGTTCTGGCCGACAAAAGTCGAGGCGCCGGATCCGAGTGCATTGATCGGAGCCATCAGGAACACTTTCAGCCTGCTCGCTGCAGTGAACGCGGAAGAGTAGTCACTTCCAAGCGCATTGATCGAAGACTGCATGACCATCATGCCGATGGCCGTGATGGAAAACTGGAGCCCCATGGGAATCCCCATGCTCAGCAGCTTTTTGGCGGTACTGAAACGCCAGCCTTTCTCATCCGGCTCCATCCTTAATATCCTGTAGTGCCGGCGCATATAGAGAAAACTCAGCACTCCGCTGACACCCTGAGACAGGATCGTTGCAAACGCAGCCCCGCCGCATCCCCAGTGGAATACACGGATAAACAGAAGATCCAGTACGATATTCATACAGGCGGACAGAACCAGAAACAGAAACGGAGTCCGGCTGTCTCCCAGTGCCCGGAGAATATTGGCGACGTAATTATAGAGAAGTGTACATGGGATGCCCAGATAGATGATGAACAGGTAACTGTATGTCATCGGGAAGATATTGTCGCCGACTGACAGCAGACGCAGGATAGGACCTGTCTGGAGCGAACACACAATGGTAAACAGTGCCGCGATCACAGCGATCAGGATCCAGCCATGCCGGATATAGCGGCGCATGTTGGAATAATCCTGAGCGCCGAATCTCTGAGAAATAGGAATGGCGAAACCCATACAGATCCCCATGCCGAAGCCGAGGATCAGAAACTGGACACTGCTCGTCGCGCCGACCGCAGCCAGAGCTTCCGGCCCGAGGGACCGCCCGACGATTACTGCGTCCATGATATTGTAGAACTGCTGGAACAAATCGCCCAGAAGAACCATGATGGAAAAGGATAGGATCAGCCGGATCGGCTTCCCCTGTGTCATACTGTGTACCATGTCTTATCCTGCTGTTAATCTCCCATAAAACGTTCCAGGTTGTTCTACTCCTTTCCGCAGCAAAATGCAAGCAAAGACTTATGAATTCCACAGCAGAGTATTGTTTTCAAATGAAGTCTGCAGGCGTCCCTGCTCTTTCAGCCAGGTAAGATAGGAACGGACAGTGCTTCCGATCAATGCATGCTGTTCATAATTCATTGTCAGATGGAAACGGTCAAAGATCTCCCGAAGGATGGATTCAAAGGATACCGGACGGCTGCAGATCTCCA
>OMSN01000202.1 GCA_900313765.1 uncultured Eubacteriales bacterium | reverse complement strand
CTTCGCTCCCAGGGCCGCGGGAATGGAATAACCCATGGTACCCATACCGCCGGTCGTCAGGAATCTGCCGCTCTTCATTACGTAGTTGTCAGCGGACCAGAGCTGATTCTGTCCCACATCCGCGACGTAAACTGCATCGTCATCCATTTTCTCGGAGAGGGTCTGAACCAGTGTCATCGGGTTCACCAGTTTGTCGCTGAACACACGGTGATCCACCGTGCTGACCTTGATCTCTTAGAGTTCCTTGATCCATTCAGATGTATCGATATGAATATCCGCATCCATCAGCTGGGTAAAGATGTGGCGTATGTCACCTACCAGAGGAAGGGTCGGGCCGAGCATCTTTCCGATCTCTGCCGAATCGATATCGATGTGAATGACCGTCAGACGCCGCTCCAGCTTCTCCGGCTTCGGAACTGCACGGTCTGCGATCCTTGCTCCGACTACCATCAGCAGGTCTGCATTGGACACCGCTTTGTTAGCGTAGGGCTTGCCGTTGTTTCCCAGCATTCCGAAGTACAGCGGATGTGCTTTCGCGATGGTTCCGATACCCATCATGGTGGAGACAAGCGGAATCCCGTTCTTCTCACAGAACTTCCTTACGACCTCTTCGCCATGACTCAGGATGACACCGCCGCCTGCGCAGATCAGGGGCCTCTTCGCCTTGTTGATCGCTGCGATGACCTTGGTCATCTGCTGGCCGTTTCCCATGATGCTGGGTTTATATCCGCGGATCTTTGCCTCCTCCGGATACACGAATTCACCCTTCAGTTCATTTTTCTGAACATCACAGGGGATGTCGATCAGGACCGGGCCGGTACGTCCCGTGGAAGCGATGTGGAAGGCTTCCTTGAAAACGCGAGGAATGTCATTGACGTTCTTGACCAGATAGCTGTACTTGACGAAAGATTCCGTCGCACCTCTCATGTCCGCTTCCTGGAAGACATCATGTCCCAGAAGGTGGCTGTCTACCTGGCCTGTGATCGCGATCAGAGGGATACTGTCTGCATAAGCAGTCGCAAGCGCCGTGATCAGGTTCGTTGCACCGGGACCTGAACTGGTCACACACACTGCCGGCCTGCGGGTGATCCTTGCGTACCCGGAAGCAGCATGGCCTGCCGCCTGCTCCTGCCGTACCAGTACATGTGTGATCGAAGGCTCATTATACAATGCCTCATAAAATGGTGCGATCGCCACCCCGGGGATTCCGAAGATCCGGGTGACACCTTCTGCCTTCAGGCACTGCACCATAGCTTCTGCTCCGTTGATCATATTCACTCCTTGCATAAAACCGATAATCGTCTGTCCCGGCTCAGAGTTTCTGAGCTTACCATCATTATATCAATCTTCCGGCAAATGAAAAGCAAAGAAACTGCCGGGGCAGTTTGGGTATCGCTCAAACTGTCCCGGCAGCCTTCAGATCCAATATCTATTCATCAGCCGATCAGCCAGTCATACATCTCCTGATACTTGCCCGCAGAAACCTTCCAGGAGAAATCCGCCTGCATCGCACGGTCGACCATCTTGTTCCACTCACGCTTGCGGTCATAGTAGATCTGCTCCGCGTAGCGGACCGAGTGCATCATCTCATGCGCATTGTAGTTCGTAAATGTGAATCCGGTACCGGTGTTCTCATATTCATTGTACGGCTGTACAGTGTCCTTCAGACCGCCGGTCTCGCGGACGATCGGAAGCGTGCCGTAGCGCAGACTCATCAGCTGGGACAGTCCGCACGGCTCAAACAGAGACGGCATCAGGAATGCGTCGCACGCTGCATAGATCTTGTGGGACAGCGCATTGGAATAGCAGATATTCGCCGACATCTTATCCGGATACTTGCCTGCCAGATAACGGAACAGATTCTCATACTGCTCTTCACCGGTTCCCAGAACGACCATCTGGATCGAGTCAAGGGAAAGCATCTCTTCCATGACACATGCGATCAGATCGAATCCCTTCTGGTCTGTCAGTCTGGAAACCACACCGATCATCATGGTCTTGGGATCCTGCGCAAGTCCCAGTTCCTTCTGAAGTTCTACCTTATTCTTGGACTTCTCCTTACGCCAGTTCTTCAGGTCGTAGGGATACGGAATGAACTTATCATCCTCCGGATTGAACTCGGTATAGTCGATGCCGTTCAGGATGCCGCGAAGATCATGGTCTCTGGCGTTCAGGATACCTTCCAGATTCTCACCGTAGAACGGTGTCTTGATCTCCTCTGCATAGGTCGGGGAAACTGTCGTGATCGCATCCGCATACACCAGTCCGCCCTTCAGCAGGTTTGCATCCTTGTAAGCTTCCAGCTTGTCCGGTGTGAAATAGTATTCAGACAGTCCGGTGATCGCTGCCACATCCTTCGGATTCCATTTGCCCTGGAATCTCAGATTGTGGATCGTCATGACCGTCTTGATGCCGCGGTAGAATTCATTTTCCTGGAAGCTGCCCTTCAGATAGACAGGGATCAGGCCGGTCTGCCAGTCATGGCAGTGGATGAGATCCGGGCGGAATCCAAGAGTCGGAAGGGCACTGAGAACTGCTTTGGAGAAATAAGCATAGCGCTTGATCTCAAACAGCGCGTCATCCGTATAGACTTTCTCGGTGTTGAAGAACTCCATGTTGTCGATGAAATAATACTTTACTCCTTCCACCTCTGCCTGGAAGAGTCCCACATACATGGAATGATAATCAAAATCCATGTAGAAGCTGGTGATATATTCCATCTTGTCCTTCATGTCCTGGTACATGCAGTTATATCTTGGCATGATCACCCTGACATCATAGTATTCCTTGTCGATATCGCGTGGAAGTGAACCGACTACATCAGCCAGACCTCCGGTCTTGATAAACGGAACACCTTCCGATGCCGCAAATAAAATATTCTTCATCCCCTGCCCTCCATATCGTCCGCCTGCCGGCGTATTGTGCTGTATCTGATCATATAATAGCACAACTGCCAATAGGCGAAAAGGGTTTGCTCTGCGATTTCAAAGCCTGATCATGCTTAGATAAAAATCTGCCAGTGCAGTGACAAAAGGATACATGACAGCTCTGGCTGTGATATCATCCTGCCCGTCTTCTTCCTCTGTTTTCCTGACCAGGCTCAGCAGATAACGGATCGTCTCTTCCCTTCCCGCAAGTGCCTTTACATCTGACCAGACACCGGTTGTATCTGCGTCTTCCCTGGAGAAGAATGCGGTCAGCTGTTCCCTGGCTTTGTCAAACTCCCACACAATGGTATCGTCCATTCCGGCTATCGTCATCAGGACGTCCAGTGCAGCAAAAAACATCTCCTTATAATCCAGTCTCGCCCGGTGGGAAAAAAGACGCAGTGTTTCCATAACCGGCTCCTGGGACGTCCATTTGCCGCCCAGTCGGTAAGCCATCGCTTCAAGCCGCATGACCTGCAGATACCAGCGGTCGTACTCCTCGGGAAGAGGGAACGGCCTGAACGCATACCGGATCCCTGACAGGACCTGGAATGTTTTCATGGTATCCAGATATCCGAGGGTCTTG
>OMSN01000087.1 GCA_900313765.1 uncultured Eubacteriales bacterium | reverse complement strand
GATTATAAGCTGGACCAGTGGAGACTGATGCATATCGGCGCGCAGCCGGTACCGCCCTCACTGATCCGCCACTGGAAAGATTATTTCCCGAATCATCAATATGACACGAACTATGGATTGTCGGAGTCTACCGGTCCCGGCTGTGTACACCTTGGGCTTGAAAACACCCACAAGGTCGGTGCGATCGGCGTTCCGGGCTATCGCTGGGAATGCAGGATCGTGGATGAAAACGGCAATGAGGTGAAGCAGGGAGAGGTCGGAGAACTCTGTGTCAAAGGCCCCGGCGTCATGACCGAGTATTTCAACAACCCGGAGGCGACTGCAGAGGTCCTGAAGGATGGCTGGCTGTATACAGGTGATATGGCGATGCTGGACAATGACGGGTTCATCTTCCTGGTTGACCGCAAGAAGGACGTCATCGTATCCGGAGGAGAAAACATCTATCCGGTTGAGATTGAAAACTTCCTGGAGGAGCATCCGAAGATCAAAGACGTGGCAGTCATCGGCATGCCGGATAAACGTCTTGGTGAGATCACAGGAGCCATTATCGAGATCAAGGAAGGCATGAAGTGCACCGAAGAGGAGATCAACCGCTTCTGTGCGGCGCTTCCGCGCTACAAGAGACCGAAGCAGATCATCTTTGCGGACGTTCCGAGAAATGCGACCGGCAAGATCGAGAAACCGGCTCTGAGAAAGCGCTACGGTGTCGAGAACCTGGTCGCGAAGGAGAATCAGTCCTGACTTTGTTCCGGCGCAATGCAGGCAGGGGGATCATATGAAGAGACGACAGCGGACAGAAGGCATGTGGTTCATGCGGACGGTACTGGCAGCAGTGCTGGTCTGCCTGCTTGCAGTACACGCAAACGCGGGAGTCTATAATTTTCCATATCCATCTGCTGAGAATAAGAAGGGACTGATGGCTGGGGACGGGATGGTTGAAGATGTCCTGGAACTGAATATCTGTCATGCGACATTCAATTTTCCGATCACCCATATGATCGCACATAAGTCCGAACGCAATGCGTCAAGTTCTTATTCGATCAAGTATAAGGGAAAGAAATACTGGTTCCGGAAGGAACATATCCATGCCTGGGATTCAGTCCTGAAGCAGTATAAGAAGAACAACATAACGGTTACCGGCATTCTTCTGGTTGACAAGCGTTCCGACCTGAAGAATCTGATCTATCCGTCTGCGAGAAGCAAGACCGCCGGATACTATATGTGGAATATGGACGGGAAAAAGAATCAGAGGCAGATTGAGGCTGCGATTCAGTTTCTCGCCAGACGATACACAAACAGCAAGTATGGCAAAGTAGTCGGCTGGGTCGTCGGAAATGAGATCAACAGTGCTTCTGCCTGGAACCGGGCAGGAAATGTGAGTTTCTCACAGTACATGGATACGTATGCCCGCATGTTCGAAAGAAGTTCCGATATCATTCGTGGAGTCTATGCGAATGCCAGGCTGTATATTCCGCTGGATCATTTTTGGAATACCTCATTTGGGGGAAGTGAAACCTATAAGGGAAGAGAATGCCTGGATGCTTTTGCGGCACGAATGAAGCGTGATGGCTACAGATGGAACTTGGCTTATCATGCCTACAACGGAGATATGACGCAGCCCTCCATCACAGCCGCCCAGAAATACGGCACAACGAACACGCTGGATACGCCGCTTATAACGATGAAGAATCTCAGCGTGCTGACGGATTATATCCGGAGCAGATATGGAACTGACACGCGGGTCATACTGAGCGAGCAGGGTTATTCATCAACCTACCAGGGAAAGAATGCGTATGCCGGTCAGAGTGATGCCGTCGCGCTGTCCTATTACCTGGCGATGGCGGATCCTATGGTGGACTCATTTGTTTATTATTCCCATCTGGATCAGACTTTCCTGAAGAAAGCCGGTGCGAGCTACGGACTCTGGAATGTTTCAAAGAGCGATAATGCGACGTCAAAGAAACCCTCGTGGTCTGTATTTAAATACATGGACACAGATCTGAACGATGCTGTCCTTAACAATGCCAGAGAGATCTCGGAGAAAATGACCGGGAAGAAGGTCCCCGCGACAAGAACAATCCTGAAGCGGGACCTGGTACCCTGCGGGAAATACAAACTGAAGAAGAAACTGAACAAGGGTTGGAAGGGCTGCGGCGCCGTAGATTCGTCCAGACGAAAAGGCAGCACATATACGCTGGTGAAGGATCCATCCCGCAATAAGAATGTTTACTGGGGACTCCAGAAAAAGACCGGCAGGCTGAATGTGACGCCTTATCCGGTCCTGTGTCTTACGGTCCGAGACGGAAGACTGACGGGAGGTAAATGCGAATTGCTGGTGAGGGTCTTCTCCGGCAGTGGCCACGTGTTTGAGGCTTCCGGCAGCGTAAAGAGCAAGCGCAGACAATGTCTGCAGGTTGATCTGAGAGAATGGGAGCATTGTAATGCTGTTACCAAGATCCAGATCCTTCTAAAACGAGGCTCCGGTGAGTGGAAGAGCGGGGCCGGGATCGTGGTGGAGAAGATCGGATTCCGGTAAGAGCAGATATGGTTCAGAAAAACGGTTTAGAAAAAATCCTCCTGAAGGAGGATTTTTTTCTTGCATTTTCTGAATACTGTGTTAAGATATTCACGTGCGTGCTTTAACAGTTTAAAGCATCTATGCTTTTAAGCATAAAAGTACTAAACTATTTCATACAGGGAGAATTAAAAATGGCAATCAAGATCGTATTTCTAATCATCTTCTTCGTGGTCATGATCATGATCGGCATCATGACACGCAGAAGAGCAAACAGTGTAGATGGATTCGTTCTGGGCGGAAGATCCGCAGGTCCGTGGCTTACGGCATTCGGATACGGCACATCGTATTTCTCGGCAGTTGTGTTCGTCGGATATGCCGGACAGTTCGGCTTCAAATACGGTATCTCCGCTACGTGGGCAGGCATCGGAAATGCGGTGATTGGTTCCCTTCTTGCATGGATCATTCTTGGCCGCCGGACCAGAGTCATGACGAAACACCTGGATTCCCGCACCATGCCGGACTTCTTCGGCAAGAGATTCGACAGTGACAGCCTGAAGGTTGCAGCTGCTCTGATCTCATTCATTTTCCTGATCCCGTATACATCCTCTGTATATAACGGCCTGTCGAGGCTGTTCCGTATGGCATTCAACATCCCGTACACGACCTGCGTCATTGTTATGGCAGCCCTTACCTGCGTCTACGTGGTTCTCGGCGGCTACATGGCAACCGTAGTAAATGACTTTGTCCAGGGTATCATCATGCTGTTCGGTATCAGCGCCGTAATCCTGGCTGTCATCAAGAGTAACGGCGGATTTATCCAGGCACTGACTACACTGTCCGAATATGAGAGTGATCTTGCTGTGACGGAGGGTATGAAAGGTGCATTCGTCTCTTTCTTCGGTCCGGATCCGCTGAACCTGCTCGGCGTTGTAGTCCTGACCTCTCTTGGTACCTGGGGACTTCCGCAGATGGTCGGTAAATTCTACGCAATCAAGGACGAGAGATCGGTCAAGGCAGGCACGGTCATTTCCACCTTATTCGCCATTGTTGTGGCAGGCGGATGCTACTTCCTGGGTGGTTTCGGACGTCTGTACAGCCAGAATCAGGCGATCTACAACGCGGACGGTTCAGTTGCATACGACGCGATCGTTCCCACCATGCTCTCCGGTCTTCCGGATATCCTGATCGGAATTGTAGTCGTCCTGGTCCTGTCAGCATCCATGTCGACCCTGTCTTCGCTGGTCCTGACATCCTCTTCATCCGTGACGCTCGATCTGATCGCGCATTTCAATAAAGGCATGGGAGAGAAGAGAAAACTCATCACCATGAGGGCACTGCTGGTATTCTTCATTATCCTGTCGGTCGTACTGGCGCTGAATCCGCCGACCTTCATCGCTCAGCTGATGGGTTACTCCTGGGGTGCGCTGGCAGGCTCCTTCCTGGCACCGTTCCTGTACGGTCTGTACTGGAAGAGGACAACAAAAGTATCGGTCTGGGTGAGCTTCATCGCGGGTGTAGGAATCACCCTTGCCAACATGATGTTCCACTTCATCAAGAGCCCGATCAATGCCGGCGCATTCACGATGCTGATCGGCCTGGTCATCGTTCCGGTAGTTTCGCTGATAACACCGAAGCAGGACGATGCACGCGTAAGCGATATCTTCTCCGGATACGAAGAGACGATTACGATCAAGAAACAGTACAGCCTTGTTGAAGATTCAGAAGAAGATGATTAAGCAGGGCAAATGAACCACAGAGAATAGATTCCAAAGAATAGATGTGAGATAAAAAGGAGACGGACTGCATCAGGCAGATGCATCCGTCTCCATCTGTTTCAGCTCCGGCAGGATCGTCACCAGCATGGTGATGAAGCAGGTGAGTCCTCCGATCACATTGGAGACAGGTTCTGCCATGAACACGCCCATGCTGCCCATGTGGAATGCGAACGGCAGAAGATAAGTGAGCGGGATCACGATCACTGCCTTGCGCAGCAGAGAGAAGAAGATCGCCCTTCGCTTTTTGCCAAGAGACTTGAAGGTAGTCTGGCCTGAATGCTGGAAGGTCTGGAATACAAACGCGGCAAAATACATATGCACTGCCGGGACAGCCTCTTTCAGGACAGTCGCATCGGATGAGAAGATAGAGATCAGAAGCTTAGTCTGTGTGACAATGAATATCCACGCTGCAATCGTATACAGGAATCCGAGCAGGGTCAGGATCCGGATCCCCTCCTTGACGCGGTCAGGACGCCGGGCTCCGTAGTTATAACTGACCACGGGAGATGTCCCGTCCGAGATGGCAAAGATGGGAGTGTCCATGATCTGGCGGATGGAGGAAATGATCGCCATGATACTGATGTACAGATCTCCGCCGGTCTGGGACAGCGCGCCGTTGCACGCGATCGAAACAAGACTGTTCGTGACCTGCATGACAAAGGAAGACAGTCCGAGACTGATGATGTTGCGAATCTCCTTCCCGCTGCTGATGAATTCTCTCCAGGACATGGAAGTGATGCGAAGGAGCGTTGTCCTGCCGGTAAGAAAACGGATCACAAACAGTGCGGAGAGGGCCTGGGAGATCACAGTGGCGATGGCAGCACCCTGCACCCCCATTCCGAATCCAAAGATGAATAATGGATCGAGCAGAATATTACACAGCGCACCGATCGTGACGGTGACCATGCCGACCAGAGGGAAGCCCTGTGCGTTGATGAATGGATTCATTCCGGTCGCGATCATGGAGAACAGATTGCCGAGAAGGTAGATGCGCAGGTAGCTGCGTGCATAGGGAAGCGTGACAGAAGATGCACCGAACAGCCGAAGCAGCGGCGTACAGAACAATTCTCCTGATACTGTCAGTACGATGGCAGTCAGGATCTCCAGTCGCAGGGAGAGATTCAGAAGCCTGCCCGCCCGTGCAGTGTTTCCCTCCCCACAGGCGATGGCAAACAGGGGAGAACCACCGCTTCCATACATGTTGGTGAAGGCAGTCACAAGGATAATAACAGGGAAACAGAGACCGACTGCACCGATCGCTGTAGTTCCGACAGATGGAATCCGGGCGATATAGATGCGGTCAACAATGTTATAGAGAAGATTCAGTATCTGTGCTGCGAGCAACGGAAGAGCGCTCTGCAGGATGCAGCTGAGCATACTGCCGTTCTGATAGTCTATATGCCTGATCGGCCACTTTTTCTTCATCATTATCCCGTGGTCTTTCACTGCTGAAGATGGTTTTGTCTGTTCATATTGTATTCTTCCCTCAGGCGGACCGCAAGGGGCTCGAATTGTGCCGAAAATTGACACAATTAAAAGAAAACAGCCTCTGTAAACTGGCAATAAATTGGTCAAAATGCACAAAATATGTAGAATTATACGAATTCTTTTAGAATATCCATTGAAATATCAGACGAATGGGATTATACTCACCTTAAGGTGGTGTATGGGAAGCCATTAATAGAATGTTATGTATAGGTGCAGCGATGCATCCTATATTTAATTTCTTTGACTTTCTGGGGGCAGCACTGGCTGCCCCCATTATTCTCCCACCCAAAGTCCTGTGAAGGCGGCTTCGTCTGTCTTCACAGGGCTGTTATGGGTGGGAGGCTTTCAGCGCGAAGTCGCGCGCGCGTAAGGCCCGGCTGTGGGCAGGTGTTTACCTGCTCAGCAGCCGGGTTTTCCTGTGTTCCGGAGACTGACAGAGGAAAACGATTTCGACTTGTCCCCCCTGAAAAAACACGCATTTTAAAAAGTGTTGAGCATAAAAAACAGCAGAAAACAGAATTTGTGCAAAGTACACAAAATAAACAGGGCGAATTTGTGAAAACCTTCGAGTTGACAGCATTTTGAAACTGCATTATAGTGGAGTTACGAAAACGATTTAGCGATTACGGAACAGTCGCTGGAAACGAAAACACAATGCACAATGTCATTCATTAAACAAAAGGGAGGCACAAACATGAAGAAACGTATGATGAGCCTGATCAGCCTGGCACTGGTCGGAGCAATGATCCTGCCGAATGCTGTGATCGCTGACGAAGCAGCGGATGAAGGCAAGGTCCTGAATATCCAGTGTTGGAACGAAGAGTTCAAGTCCCGCGTGACGGATCATTATCCGGGATATGAAGTGGTTGACGGAACTCATGGTAAGATCGGTGATGTTGATGTCGTATGGACTATTACCCCGAGTGATGACAATGCTTACCAGAACAACCTGGATGCTGTCCTTCCCGGCAATGAAGAAGCTGCGCCTGACGACAGATGTTGTTGTAACCGAGACGATCGCAGATCTGGGAATCACGGAAGATGAGCTGGCAAACCAGTTCCAGTACACCAAGGACATCGTAACAGACTCTGAGGGCAATCTTCGCGGCCTGTCATGGCAGGGCTGCCCGGGCGTCCTGATCTATAACCGTGACGCAGCGCTGGATGTCTGGGGAACAGAGGATCCGGAGCAGGTTCAGACCATGGTTGCATCCTGGGATACCTTCAACAAGAGTGCTGAAGAACTTGCTGCAAAGGGTTACAAGGTTGTTTCCACAGTCAATGATACCTATCGCGTATACTCCGACAATGCCACCACTCCGTGGGTCATCGATGGCAAGCTGAATATCGACGACAACATCATGAAGTGGGTTGAGGATTCCAAGGCTCTCGTTGACGCCGGCTACACCGATACCTTCGAGCTGTGGTCTGATGACTGGGCAAAGGGCTTCTTCCCGGATGGAAAGGTATTCTGCTACTTTGGACCGGCATGGCTGATCAACTTCTCCATGCACGCTGACGAGGAAGGCTCCATCGCTAACCTTGGACGCTGGGGCGCTGTTGAAGGTCCGCAGGGCTTCTCCTGGGGCGGCACATGGATCGCTGCTGCAAAGGGCACCGACAACAAGGCACTTGTTGCTGACATTATGAGAAAGCTCACGATTGATGAGACCATCATGACCGATATCGTTAAGGCTGACAATGACTTCGTCAATAATAAGCCGGCTATGGAAGCAGCTGCAGATGATGACAGCTTTGCATTCGATGTACTCGGCGGACAGAACCCGATCGGAATGTTCGTTGCAGGCGCAGACAAGATCGACAGAAGCGCAATGGGCGACTATGACCAGGGCTGCACTGAGGAATTCCAGAACGCTATGAAGAACTACTTCGACGGCAACGCTACTCTGGACGAGGCACTTGACCTCTTCAAGAAGGGCGTGAGCGAGAAGTATCCGGAGCTTACGGTCGAGTAATCTGACAGTATGCTGAACAGATAGTTCTGAAACGGTATGAGCCGTGCCTGCCTGAAGGCAACCTGAAGGCCGGTACGGCTCATTTTCTGCACTGTCATTTCAGCTGTCTGAATGCCGCCGTTTTCTGTGGTATGATGTATCGGAACAGGAAACGTCTCATCAAGGTATTAGGAAGGGAGAACCTGCAGTGAAGAACAACCATAAAGCGGTCAGTTACAATAAATGGGGATATATCTTTCTGATCCCGTTCGTCGTAGTGTATGTCATATTCCAGTTAATACCGCTGTTCACCACAATCTATAACAGCTTCTTCGAGAATTTCATGTCTGGTCTGAAACAGGTAGGGCCGAATTTCGTGGGATTTCAGAATTATGCCAAGCTGTTTTCCGAAGGTGACATCTGGGTCTATCTTCAGAACACAATGATCATGTGGATCCTTGGGTTTGTCCCGCAGATCGCGGTCTCGCTGCTTCTGGGTGCATGGTTCTCGGATACCATGCTCAGGCTGAGGGGACAGAGATTTTTCAAAACCGTGATCTATCTTCCGAACCTGATCATGGCGTCCGCATTCTCCATGCTGTTCTTTGCCCTGTTCTCGGATGGCGGACCCGTCAATACCATTCTGGTCAGCATGGGAATCCTGAAGGCTCCTTACAGATTCTTCTCCCATGTCTGGAGTACCAGGGCGCTGGTTGCGTTCATGAACTTCCTGATGTGGTTTGGAAATACCACGATCCTGCTGATGGCAGGAATGCTCGGAATCGATACCTCCCTGTTCGAGTCTGCTGAGGTAGACGGGGCAACCTCCACGCAGGTCTTCTTCCGGATCACACTTCCGCTGCTTCGCCCGATCCTGGTCTATGTGATGATCACATCTCTGATCGGCGGTCTGCAGATGTTCGATGTGCCGCAGATCCTGACAAACGGAACGGGAGATCCGATGCGTTCGTCCATGACCCTGATCATGTACCTGAACAAGCATCTATTCAATAAGAACTTTGGAATGGCGGGTGCGCTGTCCGTGATTCTGTTCATTGTAACTGGTATCCTGAGCCTGATCGTATTCAGGTTCTCCGGCAACAGAGAGAAGACGAGGTGAGGCAGATGGAAGGAAAAGTCAAAAGCAAGGGAGTGCCGATCGGAGTCAGAAGGATCATTGCATACGCTGTTCTGATCCTCATATCCATCCTCTGCCTGTTCTGGTTTTATGTGCTCTTTGTCAATGCGACCCGTACGAATTCTCAGATTTCATCCGGGTTTTCACCGGTGCCGGGAACGAACTTTGCCGCAAACTGGAGTAATCTGGTGCATGGAACACTGCCGATCGTGCAGGGCATGCTGAACAGCTTTATCATTGCCGGCGGCAGCGCGCTGCTGTGTGTTTATTTCTCGACAATGACGGCTTATGCAATTCATGCATATGAATTCAGACTGAAGAAATTCATGTATACCTTCATCCTTGCCGTGATGATGATCCCGACGCAGGTTACCGCGCTTGGTTTCATCAAACTGGTTCAGAAACTGGGGCTGGAGAATAATTTTGTCCCGCTGATCGTTCCGGCAGTCGCAGCACCGGTTACCTTCTTCTATTTGAAGCAGTACATGGATTCCAACCTGCCTCATGAACTGATCGAGGCAGCCCGCATCGACGGATGCGGAGAGTTCCGGATCTTCAACACAGTGGCGTTCCCTCTGATGAGGCCGGCGATTGCCGTACAGGCGATCTTCACTTTCGTCAGCAGCTGGAATAATTACTTCACACCGGCGCTGATCCTGCACAAGGATAACGTCAAGACGCTTCCGATCCTGATCGCGCAGCTTCGAAGTGCCGACTTCCTGAAGTTCGACATGGGCCAGGTGTATATGATGATTGCCTTCTCCATCTTCCCAGTCATCTTCGTCTATCTGATTCTCTCCAAGAATATCGTAGGCGGCGTGGCGGTAGGTGCTGTCAAGGGCTGAAAAATAAGACGCATTGCCTGAGCACAGGCAATGAGGGATGAATAATCACAGAAACGGGTATCCGGCGCAGACATGTCTGCGTGAGGATGCCCGTTTTCATGTTCCGGCAGGGCGGGAGGAGTGATACTCATCGTGGCTCATTTGGCAGGGATATGATACAATGACACATATTTTGCAGACAACGGCATCAGCCTGACCCTGTGAGGCCCGATAGACCGAATGCAGGTAAGGAACTATACCAGAAAGGAATCATACGTATGAAGGATTACTGGAGAAGGCTTCGTTATACACCGGTGCTTCCGCTTGGACCGGGGGGCAGGCTGGTCACTGCGTCGAAAGAGCACCTTGAGCTGTCGCGTGCTGCGGCCAGTGAAGGGATGGTCCTGCTGAAAAATGAGAACAATGTGCTCCCTCTGCCGAAGGGGACGAAGGTGGCGCTGTTCGGGAAGGCTACTGCCGACTATGTGAAGGGCGGAGGCGGAAGCGGCGACGTGACGGTTCCATACCTTCGTAATCTTTATCAGGGGATGCAGATCAAGCAGAAAGAAGAGAAGGTAGAGATCCTGGAATCCCTTGCGCAGTTCTATGAGAAGAATGTGCAGGAGCAGTATGCGAATGGCGCAGAGCCCGGGATGACGGTGGAACCGGATCTCCCGGCAGAACTTCTTGAGGAGGCGAAAGCCTATACGGATACCGCGATCCTGTCTGTCTGCAGATTTTCAGGGGAGGGCTGGGACCGCAAGACGGTCCGGTCGGATGCATACAAGCTGGCTTTCGGCGAAGAGAAGATGCTGCAGCTCTCAGAGGAGCTTTTTGAAAACGGAGATTTCTGTCTTACCGATGCGGAGCGCAGGCTGGTGAAGTTGGTTACGGAGAACTTTGCGAAAGTGATCGTTGTGCTGAATGTCGGCGGCGTTGTGGAGACGGGCTGGATCCGGGATGATGAGAAGATCAGCGGTGCCCTGCTTGCATACCAGGGCGGCGTGGAAGGCGGCCTTGCGGCAGCGGACATTCTGGTCGGAGATGTAAACCCGTCCGGCCATCTGGCAGATACCTTTGCGCGTACCCTGGAAGACTATCCTTCTACAGCCGGGTTCCATGCATCTGCCGACTATGCAGAATACACAGAAGATATCTATGTAGGATACCGGTACTTTGAAACCATTCCCGGTGCCAGGGACAAGGTGGTCTATCCCTTCGGATACGGACTGTCTTACTCGCAGTTTTTTATCTACCCCGTATACTGCATGCAGGCGGGCGATGATATCGTCATGAGTGTGAAGGTCACAAACCTTTCTGAGATGCCTGGCAAGGAGGTTGTCCAGGTTTATGCAAAACTGCCTCAGGGAAAGCTGGGAAAACCTGCTCTGACCCTGGTTTCATTTGCCAAGACAGGAATGCTGGGATGCGGCGTCTCCCAGTCGATCGACATGTCCTTCCCGGTCCGTATGCTGGCATCCTATGATGATACCGGCGCAGT
>OMSN01000039.1 GCA_900313765.1 uncultured Eubacteriales bacterium | reverse complement strand
ATTGAAAATACACTGACCAAACAGTCTTACACCAATCTTGGCGTGAACAGCGTTGCCACGGCAAGGGTCGCGATCGAAGAAGACCATGAACTGACAATGCTTTTCGACGGCGTCAGAACCATGGATATCATGGTGGCCAATTCAGAGAATACGCTGAATGACCGCGCAGCCTCCTGGTTCATGGATACGGTCTTTCTCGGATCCAATGAGCGTGTGGTCGTGGCGGTCGACCGCAGCTATCCCGTCGGAGATGAACTGAGAGAGGAATACCTGGCCTATCAGAAGAGAGAACCGGTGGTCATTTCCGCCCTGATCATTGCCATATTTGCGGCGGCAGCGCTTGCAGTCTGCTTTGGACTGAGCCTGGTGACGACCGGCAGAAAGAACCGGAACACTCTGATCGAGCTGAAGGACTTTGACCTGATCCCCACCGAGATCGCTGCCGGAATCTGTGTGATCGTGCTGCTGATCTGGATCTACCTGTCCAGGACCGTGGTGAGATACCGGATCCCGCCCCGATTCCAGGATATCTGGCATATTGCATTCTGGACGATCCTGTACTGGATGTGTCTCATGTCCCTGCTGAGCCTGATAAGACGGTTAAAATGGAACCGCCTGTGGACGGACAGTGTCACCCGCACGGTCGTGCAGGTCAGCGCACAGGTGCTGGAGGCCAAGGTCACATCCGCCAGGATGCTGATCCTCTTTGTGGTATTCATGCTGCTCAACTTCCTGTTCCTGCGATTCTTCGGAACCATCGGGGTGGTGATCGTCTTCGTGCTGGATCTGGCGTTCCTTCTGTACCTGATCGCAGAGCAGCTGGGAAAACTGAGTGTCAGAGAGGGACTGCGCGAGCTGTCAAAGGGAAAACTGGACTACAAGATCGACACCAGTTCCCTGACCGGGGACAGTCTGGAGATGGCGGAGGCGGTAAATGAGATGGGCGACGGCCTTCAGGAGGCTGTGGACTCCATCGTCCGCAGCGAGCGCCTCAAGGCGGAACTGATCACCAACGTGTCCCATGACCTCAAGACGCCGCTCACCTCGATCATCAATTATGTGGACCTTCTGAAACGGGAAGACCTTCAGAATGAGAAAGCGCGGGAATACGTGGACATCCTGGACCGCAAGTCCCAGAGACTCAAGAGTCTGATCTCCGATCTGATCGAAGCCAGCCGGATCAATTCCGGCAATGTGGAACTGGATATGGTGGAGCTGGATCTTCGCGCGATGGTGCAGATGGCAGCAGGAGAATTCGAAGACCGGTTTGAAGAACTCGGTCTGAAGGTTGTATTCGAAGAAGCAGTTCCCGGGCAGAAACTGATGATTCAGGCGGACGGGTCACAGCTGTGGAGAGTACTGGATAATCTCCTGAGCAATATCGTCAAGTATGCGAAGGAAAACAGTCAGGTGAAGATCGCTCTTCGCAGTGAAGACGGGACAGCCCTGGCGGTCTTTGAAAATGAATCTTCGGAAGAGCTCCTTAAGAGCGGCGAAGAGCTGGAAGAGCGCTTCGTAAGAGGAGACGGCAGCCGCAGTACCGAGGGAAGCGGACTGGGCCTCTCCATAGCAGGAAGCCTGACACAGCTGATGGGCGGAAGCTTCCAGGTGACGACAGAAGGCCTCGTATTCCGTGCGCAGCTGCAGTTCCCCCTCTCCTGAGAGGGCAGTATGTCATCGTGCGGATAGTGAAAGTTTGGTGAATTATTCTGTACATCTCTTGCAGGGTGAAGTCAAACTATTTATTCTAGTTGCATGTAAAAAGTCAGAACTGATAGTATGCCATCGGCGTACCAGGTTTACATGAAGGACAAGAAGTGCAAAGGTGAGGCTGAAATGAACTGGAGAGATCGTTTTAATCAATTTATGTACGGCAGGTACGGACAGGATGAGATGGGGAGGTTTCTGCTGATCGTCGCATTCGTGGCGCTGATCCTGGATCTGCTGTTTCACCCGCCCGGGGTCGGACTGGTCATACTGCTGCTGCTGGGCTATATTTATTTCCGTATGTTTTCACGCAATGTGCCCGCAAGGTATGCAGAGAACCAGAAGTTCCTGCAGCTGCGGGATAAAGTCATGGGATTCTTCCGCGGAAGCAAGGGACGCTCGGAAGATCTGAAGATGAACCATATCTTCCGCTGCCCGAAATGCAGCCAGAAGATCCGCATCCCCAGAGGCAAGGGGATGGTCGAGATCACATGTCCGAAATGCGGAACCAGATTCCGCAAGAGGAGTTGAGTCATGTTTGGCTATGTGACGGTCAACCGGCCGGAATTGAAGGTGAAGGAGCTGGAACTGTACCGCAGCTATTACTGCGGTCTGTGCGCGGAGCTTCATAAGAGATACGGGAGGAAGGGGCAGCTGCTGCTGTCTTACGACTGTACATTTCTTCTCCTTCTTCTGACGGGGACCTATGAACCGCAAGAGTCAGAGGTGATGCGCAGATGCATCGTACATCCTGCCATCGTTCACAGAGAGACTTCGAACCGGTTTACGGAATATGCAGCGGATATGAACGTCCTGCTTGCCTGGCTCAAGGCAGTGGATGACTGGAGAGATGAGAAGAAGCAGAGCGCTAAGCTGCTCGCGATGCTGCTGCGCAAGGATTATCTGAAGATCCGTGAGAAGTATCCGAGACAGGAGAAGGCAGTCAGGGAGAACATCCAGGCTCTGCATGCGGAAGAGAAGCGGCATGAAGCGCTGGCAAGGAAACAGGCCGCTTCCAAGCGGCAGACTGCCGGTGAAACGACATCCGGGATGCCGGACGGCGCGAAGGTGGCGGATATCCTTGCGAGGATCGATGAAACCGCCGGGTATACCGGGAGATTCCTCGGAGAACTGTGTGTTGTCAGCGATGACCTGTGGGCAGAGGATCTTCGGGGAACCGGCTTCTATCTGGGGAAGTTCATTTACCTGATTGATGCCTATGACGATATGGAAGAAGACCGGAAGACTGGGAACTACAACATTCTTCTGGAACTGCAGCAGGCGATCCCGGAGTCTTTCGAGAACTATGTGAAGGACATCCTCCTGGATACGGCTGCATGCTGCTGCAGAATGTTCGAGCGGCTTCCCATCGTGAAGGATGTGGAGCTGATCCGGAACATCCTCTATTCAGGGATATGGGTCCGGTTCCATCAGATCCGCAGCGGCGAGGAAAAAGGGAAGAAGGCTCCGGCGTTCTGTGACAATATATATCGATAAGGAAACAGTACAGGGGAAGGCAGATGAGAGATCCGTATGATGTCCTGGGGGTTACCAGAGAAGCGACCGATGATGAGATCAAGAAGGCTTACAGGACACTGAGCCGGAGATACCATCCGGACGCGAACATCGACAATCCGAATAAAGAGCAGGCGGAAGAAAGATTCAAGGAAGTCCAGCAGGCCTATGAAGCCATCCAGAACGGGAAGACCGGCTATGGAGGCTACGGCCCCGGAAGCAGTTATGGCTCCGGCGGGTACAGTTCCGGCGGATACAGTTCCGGCGGTTTCGGCTCCGGCTTCTATGGAGGTTTCGGTCCCTTCGGTTTCGGCTCCTTCTCCGGACAGAACCGGCAGCAGGGCAGCAGCGAGACCGATATCCATCTTCAGGCTGCAGCGAACTATATTAACAGCCGCCATTTCGCGGAAGCGCTGAACGTCCTCGGAAACATCAAGGAGCGTGATGCACGCTGGTACTATTACAGCGCGGTGGCAAATGCAGGCTCCGGCAACAATGTGCTGGCGCGTCAGCTGGCGCAGACAGCGGTTGAGATGGATCCGGACAATATCACCTACCGCCAGTACCTCAGCCAGCTGGAAGGCGGGGGAAGCTGGTACCGGGGAATGGGTGACCAGTATGGAGCGCCTATGGAGACGGATTCGGACATCTGCACGAAGCTCTGTCTGGCCAACCTGGTCTGCGGAGTGTGCGGACCCGGCGCCTGCTGCTGTATGTAGAGAGCGGCAAAACAATCCTGAAGGCACTCCGGAAGGATGACAGACATAGACACAGATTCATCAAATTGGTAAAATAGAAAGTAGAGAAACGTGTCAATCGACTCTGAGATCCGGAGGTGGCGAGAATGGCAGGAAGAGATATCATTACAATTGGAAGACAGTTTGGAAGCGGAGGACATGAAGTCGGAAGGAGACTTGCGGCAGAGCTGGGCCTGACGCTGTATGACAAGGAACTTCTGAAAATGGTTGCACAGGAGAGCAACATCTGTGAACAGGTACTGGAAGATTATGATGAGAAGCCGACAGGCAGTCTGCTCTACTCCATCGTCATGGATATCTATCCGTCCATGAACTATGTCGGCAACACGCTGCATCAGCAGATCTATCAGGCACAGTACGACACGATCATGAAGCTCGGCCAGAAGGGCGGCTGCGTGATCGTCGGAAGGGCAGCTGACTATATACTCCGCGACAATCCGCGCCTGACCAGCGTGTTTATCCATGCGAAGGATGACTTCCGCGCGCAGAGAATCATGGAGTATGAACATATCAGCAAGGACAAGGCACTGGACATGATCGCCAAAGCGGATAAGAAGAGAGCATCCTTCTACAATTTCCAGACGGAGAAGAAATGGGGACAGGCTGCCTCCTATAACCTGACGGTTGATACCAGCGCACTTGGTATCGATGGATGTGTAACACTGATCCGCAGGTATCTGGAACTGAGAAACAGATAACTGACCTGACGGATACAGTCAAATAGAAAGAATAGGCAACAGATTATGAACGATAACAACCGCAACGACGGAAACGGCAATCCCAATCAGAACCGCAATCACTCGACCATACTGATCTTTCTGGTCGTGACACTGGTGACGCTGGTTCTCATGAGCATTGTCAACCGGGCGATGAATGACTCTACGTCCATGGAGATCACCTATGATCAGTTCCTGGATCTGCTGGATCAGAATCTGGTCGATTCCGTGACGGTCGATCAGGACAAGCTCACGATCGTGACAAAGAACCAGGGGCTGGCGAATCAGGGGATCGAGATGAAGTATTATACCGGACGGATCAACGATCCGGCTCTGGTAGAACGTCTCGACAGCGCCAATGTAGAGTTCAAGGAAAAGATTCCGGATAATACAACCAGCCTGATCCTGAATGTCGTGCTGAGTTTTGCGCCCCTGATCCTGATCTGGATCCTGATGGGCGTCGTGCTCCGCAGGATGTCCGGCTCGGGAGGCATGATGGGCGTCGGCAAGAGCCGCGCAAAGATGTACATGCAGTCCGAGACCGGCGTGACCTTCAAGGATGTTGCAGGACAGGACGAAGCAAAGGAATCTCTTCAGGAGACGGTCGAATTCCTGGAGCATCCGGAGAAATACGCAGACATCGGTGCGAAACTTCCCAAGGGCTGCCTGCTGGTAGGTCCTCCCGGAACCGGCAAGACCCTCCTTGCAAAGGCAGTGGCCGGAGAGGCACATGTTCCGTTCTTCTCACTGACCGGTTCGGACTTTGTGGAAATGTTCGTCGGCGTCGGCGCGAGCCGTGTCAGGGATCTGTTTGACGAAGCCAAGAAAAACGCTCCGTGTATCATCTTCATCGATGAGATCGATGCGATCGGAAAGAGCAGAAACTCCGGCGGCTACGGCGGAAATGACGAGCGTGAGCAGACGCTCAACCAGCTGCTCTCCGAGATGGATGGATTCGACACTTCCAAGGGTCTGCTGATCCTGGCGGCGACGAACCGTCCGGAGGTCCTGGATCCGGCGCTGCTGCGTCCGGGCAGATTCGACCGCAGAGTCACGGTTGAGAAACCGGATCTTCAGGGACGTATCGATGTCCTGAAGGTCCATGCCAAGAATGTGCATCTGGATGACACCGTTGATCTCAAGGAGATCGCATTGTCAACCTCCGGAGCGGTGGGTTCGGATCTTGCGAACATGATCAACGAGGCAGCGATCCTCGCGGTCAAGAACAACCGTGCGGCAGTCAGTCAGAAGGATCTGCTGGAAGCAGTCGAACTGGTACTGGTCGGCAAGGAGAAGAAGAACCGCATTCTTTCCAGAGAAGAGCGCAGGATCGTTTCCTACCACGAAGTCGGCCACGCGCTGGTATCCGCACTGCAGAAGCACTCCGAGCCGGTACAGAAGATCACCATCGTTCCGAGAACGATGGGGGCTCTGGGATACGTGATGAACGTTCCGGAGGAAGAGAAGTTCCTCAATACGGAAGCGGAGATCCGTGCGATGCTGGTGGAATTCGTCGCAGGACGCGCAGCGGAGGAGATCGTTTTCAATACCGTGACGACCGGTGCTGCAAACGACATCGAGAAGGCGACACGGGTTGCAAGAGCGATGGTCACCCAGTATGGTATGAGCGAGAAGTTCGGACTTGCCCAGCTTGAGTCGCCGGCAAGCCAGTACCTGGATGACGGCAGGATCGTGATGAACTGCTCCGACGCAACCGCGGCGGAAGTAGACCATGAAGTGATCCGTATCCTGAAGGATTCCTACGATCAGGCGAAGAAGCTTCTGTCTGAACACAGGCAGGCCATGAACCGGATCGCAGAGTTCCTGATCGAGAAGGAAACGATCACCGGCAAGGAATTCATGGATCTGTTCTATGAAGTGGAAGGGATCGATCCGTCAGAGGTAAAGAAAGAAAAAGAAGCCAGGATCAAGGAGAACCCGACAGAAGAGAACCCGGTACAGACAGAGGATCTGCCGAAGGAAGAACCTGTCCGGGCAGAGGAACCATCAGAGAAAGAATCTGTGCAGACAAGCGCTCAGACAGACGAGAATCCTGCTGAGGAATCAGAATAAAAACGGCGCCTTGTTCGCCATTTCGCTGAATCTTCACCGGAAGCCTTGACAGAAACTGATCTCTGGAGTAACCTCTGAACCGTTGGAATAAAATGTGAAGAAGGTGCGCAGTCTTTCAGAAGCTGCAGGGCGATTGTTGAAGGTTTAGAACAGAAAATGATTGGAAAGGATAACAAAGTTTTAAATATCATACGGACACACCGCCATTCATTCTGGATCCTGACATATGTCGCGGTCTATATGATCGGTTTCCATCTGCTGGAAAGCGCGGGTCATGTGCATTACCATATTATTCACACATGGCTGGATGAGCAGATTCCGTTCTGCGAATATTTCATCATCCCGTATTTCCTGTGGTTCGGCTTCAACGTTGCCGTTGTGACCTGGATCGTGTTCAAGGGAACCGTGCAGGAGACCTACAAGGTCTCGGCAGTTCTGATGATGGGAATGACGATCTTCCTGGTCGTATCCCTGCTGTACCCGAACAGGCTCGACCTTCGTCCGGATTATGTGGATACAAGCAATATCTGCGGCATGCTGGTGGCGCTTCTCTATAAGATCGATACGCCGACCAACGTTCTGCCCAGCATCCACGTATTCAATACGATGGCTCTGTGCTTCGCGGTTCATGGCAACAGACAGCTCAGGGAGAAGAAGCTGGTGACACTTGCCAGTGACATTCTCGGCGTCCTGATCATATTGTCCACCATGTTCCTGAAACAGCATTCCGTCATCGACGTGTCCCTGGGACTGGTTATGAGCGTCATGCTCCAGATGATCGGAGACAGGATCTTCGAGACCCCTGCAGAGCAGGCACTGGCAGAGGAGCGCGCATACGGAAGACGTTCCGGCCAGGTAACCGATTGACAACGAATAACGATATCATTTACGATGCACAGAGATCCTGATCTCTGTGCATTGTTTGTATTGACACAAAACTCCAGGGTCTGTATGGCTCATAAAGTCGGGGAGGTCCTATGGCACCGGATTTCAATCTGCAGGAAGAACTGAAAAAACTGCCGGATAAGCCGGGCGTGTACATCATGCACGACAAGTCGGATGCCATCCTGTATGTCGGCAAAGCGGTCAACCTGAAACGGCGTGTACACCAGTATTTTGTCAGAAAACTGGGGAGGGGTCCCAAGATCGAGCACATGGTCAGCCGGATCGCTTATTTCGAATACATTGTGACCGATTCCGAGCTGGAGGCGCTGGTCCTTGAGAACAACCTGATCAAGGAGAACCGCCCCAAATACAACACTCTCCTCAAGGACGACAAGACCTATCCCTATATCAAGGTGACGCTGCAGGAGGAGTACCCCAGAGTCCTGTTCACCAGGAAAATGAAGAAGGACGGATCCCGTTATTATGGTCCGTTTAAAAGTTCATTTGCAGTGAAGGAAACCATCGAACTGCTCCGCAAACTCTATAAGGTCAGAGACTGCACCCGGAACCTGCCGAGAGATATCGGCGTCGGGCGGCCGTGCCTGAATTATCAGATCGGGCAGTGCAGTGCCCCGTGCCAGGGTGGTGTTACCCCGCAGGAATACCGCCTGAACATTGACAAGGCAGTGGACTTTCTGAACGGGAACTACAGAGAAGTAGTGAAAGTGCTGGACGGGAAGATGCTTGCCGCCAGCGAGGCGATGGATTATGAGGCAGCAGCTCAGTTCAGGGACCTGAAGCAGAATGTACTGAGCATCGTTCAGAAGCAGAAGATGGAAAATGAAGACGGCGAGGATCGGGACATCCTTGCCCTTGCGCTGGATGGGACCGATGCAGTCGTCCAGGTATTCTATGTCAGAGACGGAAAACTGATCGGGAGAGACCACAGTTTCCTGACGGTCGGAGAGGAAGACGCTGCCCTTCTGCAGGAAGAGGCCGCGAAGGAGCAGCAGGAGAGTGAGGAGAGCGAAGTGGTCCGTCAGGTGAAAGGCCGCATCCTGTCCGTGTTCGTGCGCCAGTTCTATGCGCAGGCTCCGTTCCTTCCGAAAGAACTGATGCTGGAATGCAGGATCGAAGACCAGAAACTGATTGAGGAATGGCTGAGCAGCCGGCGCGGAAGCCGTGTGTACCTGAAGGTACCGCAGAGAGGAATGCGCAGCCGCCTGGTACAGATGGCACACGAGAACGCACGGATCGCTCTGGAGCAGGACAGGGAGAGGATCCGCCTGGAAGAAGGCAGGACCATCGGCGCGATGCAGGAGATCGCCTCTGTTCTGGGAATCGGACATGTCACCCGCCTGGAGGCGTACGATATCTCCAACACGTCCGGAGTGGAATCGGTAGGTTCCATGATCGTCTTCGAGAAAGGGAAGCCGAAACCGACGGATTACCGCAAGTTCCGGATCAAAACCGTAGAAGGCCCCAACGACTATGCCTCTTTGCAGGAGGTGCTGACGAGACGTCTTACCCACGGGATCGAAGAGGCAGAAGATCTCAGGGAGCGGCATATGGACGAGGCGCTGGGCTCCTTCAGTATCCTTCCGGATCTGATCATGATGGACGGCGGAAAGGGCCAGGTCCATATTGCAGAGGAAGTATGCGCCAGACTGGGGGTCGCGATCCCCGTGTGCGGAATGGTGAAGGACGATTACCACAGAACCCGTGGGCTTTATTTCCGGGATCAGGAGCTGCCGATCGACCGTCGCTCGGAAGGGTTCAAACTGATCACTCGCGTGCAGGATGAGGCGCACCGTTTTGCCATTGAGTATCATCGTTCCCGCCGGAGCAAGGCACAGACCCATTCCCTTCTGGATGAGATCGAAGGGATCGGTCCCGCAAGGCGCAAAGCACTGCTTCGGGCCTTCGGCTCCCTGGAGGCGATCCGGGACGCAGAGCCTGAGCAGCTGGCACACGCACCGTCAATGAATGCTGTCAGTGCGCAAAAAGTATATGAGTATTTTCATCCTGCCATTCTCGACAAAGACACAAGTACGTGATACGATATTCTTTAACTCAAACGTTGTTCACGGGACTGTTGACAGGAGGCCTGTATGAATACTCAATCCAGTGTACCGATTGAAAAACTCGCTGAGCAAATGAAACTCACATACCGGACACCGCAGGTGAAGCTGAAGGGCAAGAAGCTGACGACCAATGAGATCAACCGGCCGGCACTGCAGCTTACGGGTTATTTTGATTATTTTGACGCAGACCGCCTGCAGGTCATCGGATATGTGGAGTATACCTATCTGGAGACATTGACCAGAGAGAGAAAACGTGTGGTGTACGAACAGCTTCTGGGAGCAAAGATCCCTGCGATCGTCTATACGACCCAGACCATCCCGGATGATGACATGCTGGAGCTGGCGGTCAGGTATGACGTACCGATCTTTACCACCGACCGGGAGACCAGTGCCTTTATGGCAGAGACCCTGCGGTGGCTGAACGTCGAACTGGCACCGTGCATCACGATCCACGGTGTGCTTGTGGATGTATACGGCGAAGGCGTTCTGATCATGGGTGAGAGCGGCATCGGAAAGAGCGAAGCCGCACTGGAACTGATCAAGCGCGGGCACAGACTGATCACGGATGATGTGGTGGAGATCCGGAAAGTGTCAGACACGACACTTGTGGGAACCGCCCCGGATATCACAAGGCATTTCATCGAGCTTCGCGGTATCGGCATCATCAATGTGAAGACCCTGTTTGGTGTGGAAGCTGTCATGGACACGACCAACATCGATCTGGTCATCAAACTGGAGGAATGGGACAAGGATAAGGAATACGACCGCCTGGGACTGGAGGAAGAATACACAGAATTTCTGGGGAACCGGGTCACCTGCCATTCTCTCCCGATCCGTCCGGGCAGAAAT
>OMSN01000206.1 GCA_900313765.1 uncultured Eubacteriales bacterium | reverse complement strand
CGGCCCGGGATCCGTGATCTTTTCTTTTATGATGCGGTGGAACTGGCTGCCGCAGCGCTCCACCTCCCCCAGAACGACATCGATCTTATCCTCATCCAGGAACCAGTTGTCCCTGGCAATCCCTTTTGTAACCACCGGGCAGATCAGAAGCCTCGTATCGGGAAACTGTTCCTTGTAATACAGATAGCAGCGCCTTGCATGAAAAGCCTGGCATACAATGATCGCAGTTTTAACCTTTATATTCATCTTCTCCAGCACATGTCTGGAACAGATCGCATTCTCCCATGTGAAGGTCGCCTGGTCCTCTCTCAGGATTGCCTCGTCCGGGACACCCCCGGTCAGAAGAATATCCCGCAGGTATTCCCATTCCGTATGATAGGCAGGATCTCCCGTAAAATGTCCCACCGGTTTGCTGTACATGCCGCTGGGAAGCACATACGGGGCGTATCCTTCCAGAAAAAGAGCAGCCGCTCTCCTTGCGCTGTCCGGATAATTGCCTCCGGGCACAAAGATGACGTCTGCTTTCTGTGGTTCATCTTCGATAAAAATGAAATCTGTGATGCAGTCAAAGAATCTGTTTTCCATCCTGCTTCCCCTCCGGATCTCACATCCGTTCGCATCATATATCTTCTTATGCTTGGGGTAAAAGCCCCCATATTCATGCCCCTTAGGTAGAAAGTTCCGCTGGGGCAGGCTAATAATTACGCCGGGGCAGGCTGTTTCATGAGTCGGGTGTCTAGGAACGCCGGCACTTGGAACGCGTATTCTGCGTTCCTATGTGTCCGCTGCGTTCCGACCCAAGCGAGAGCGCCCCGACGAAGAAACAGCCTGTTCCGGCGTTTTATACCTGTTCCGGTGTTATTATTCTATTCTATTACTGCACAGGCAGTTTGAACGAAGACTTCAGGGATACGATCCGGTTGAATACCGGTTTCTCTTCGGTGTTGAGTTTGGAATCCACACAGAAGAATCCGGTTCTGACGAACTGGAAGGATTCCGGAGCCTTGGCGCCTTTCAGGGACGGCTCGACCTTGCAGTCTTCCAGGATCTGCAGGGAGTTCGGATTCAGGTTCAGTTCGCCTGTTTCATCGTCGTAGACACCCTTCTCTTCGTCAACGATGTTCTCGAAGAGTCTGACCTGGCAGGACAGTGCAGTCTTCGCCGCGACCCAGTGGATCGTTCCTCTGACCTTGCGGCCGTCCGGAGCGTTGCCTCCGCGGGTCTCAGGATCATAGGTACAGTGAACGGCTGTGATATTGCCTTCTTCATCCTTGTCCACACCGGTACATGTTACAAGGTATGCATGCATCAGGCGTACCTCATTGCCGGGGAACAGTCTGCGGTACTTGCTGACCGGAACTTCCATGAAGTCTTCCTGCTCGATGTAGAGTTCTCTTCCGAACGGAACCTTTCTGGAACCCAGTTCCGGATTCTCCAGGTTGTTCTCCACATCCAGTTCTTCGATCTGATCTTCCGGATAGTTGTCGATGATCAGCTTCAGCGGATGCAGGATGGCCATCACGCGGGACTTCTTGAGCTTCAGGTCCTCACGCACACAGTACTCCAGCATCTGATAGTCTGATACGGACTGGGCTTTGGAGATGCCGCTCAATTCCACAAACATCTTGATTGCTTCCGGAGTAAAGCCGCGGCGTCTCAGACCGGAGATGGATACCAGACGCGGATCATCCCATCCGTCCACGATGCCGTTCTCAACCAGCTTCTTGATGTAGCGCTTGCCGGTGACAACATTCTTGAGATACATCTTCGCAAACTCGATCTGTCTGGGCGGCTGCTCGTATTCCAGTTCACGCACGACCCAGTCATACAGCGGTCTGTGATCCTCGAATTCCAGTGTGCAGATCGAATGGGTGACGCCTTCGATCGCATCCTCGATCGGATGGGCAAAATCATACATCGGATAGATGCACCACTTGTCGCCGGTGTTCTCATGAGCAATGTGGGCGATACGGTAGATGACCGGGTCTCTCATGTTCATGTTCGGAGAAGCCATGTCGATCTTCGCACGCAGTACCTTGGCGCCGTCCTCGTACATGCCGTTCTTCATGTTTTCGAACAGTTCCAGGTTCTCTTCCACAGAGCGGTCCCTGTACGGAGAATTCTTGCCGGCCTCTGTCAGAGTCCCTCTGTATTCGCGGATCTGCTCTGCAGTAAGATCACAGACAAATGCCTTGCCCTTCTTGATCAGGGTCACGGCTGCCTCATACATCTGATCGAAGTAATTGGACGCAAAATACAGGCGGTCGTCAAACTTCGCGCCAAGCCATCTGACATCATTCTCAATGGACTCTACGAACTCGCTCTTTTCCTTGGTCGGGTTGGTATCATCAAAACGCAGATTGAACAGGCCATTGTATTCCTGTGCCAGGCCATAGTTCAGAAGGATCGACTTCGCATGCCCGATGTGAAGATATCCGTTCGGCTCCGGGGGGAAACGGGTCATCACATGATCGACTCTTCCCTCTTCCAGGTCCTTCTCAATGATCTGCTCAATAAAGTTCTTGCTCTGGTTTTCCATACTCTGCTACTCCTCGGTGTTTTAATTAAAATGAATAAACTTGCGGACGAGCTTGTAGCCCCCTACCGTCGTCTTGCGGCCAAGTTTGGTGGGAAGATTCATCATCACTCCCAGGAAAGACATCCTGAGCCTGATATACAGTTTCTCGTTCTTCTTCTTGAGATAACTCCACAGATCACATTTCTTCTCGTAATCCTCGGTAGTGCCGCCCACCAGAAGGATCGCAGATGTGACGGTCATGATCTTATTCAGATAGATCATCATGTACTTTCGCACATTCTTGTCAAGGCCGCTCCAGTTCTGGTTCGTGAACACATCGATCATGATCTTGTTCACCCGGATCTGCTGATCGATCCTGCCCAGCATCACTTTCTCATTGACGCTCTGATCATCTCTTCCGATAAAGTAATGATACAGATTGACATCCATATAGTACAGTTTCTCACAGTACGGAAGAGGCTGGAACGCGAATATATTATCTACATAGAATGTGTGCTCCGGCAGCTGCAGCCCGCACTTCTTCAGGATCTCAAGGCGGTAGATGATATTGTGCATCAGGATATACTGTGTCTGCCGCAGATGCCCCATATCGTCCCATGAGATGACACGGTTCTGCGGAAATGCACGCCTGAACTGCATGTAGTTCTTGCGCCACGCACCCTGCTTGTCATAACAGAAGTTTGCGAGAAGCATATCCACCGGAGTTTCTCTCTCCTCCAGGGTCTTCAGACGCTTGATGACCTTGATCAGTGCTTTGCTCTCCACCCAGTCATCGGAGTCAACCACCTTGAAATACAGTCCGGTGGCTTCGGCAATACCGGTATTCACCGCACCGCCGTGTCCCTTATTTTCCTGATGGATCGCCCGGACGATCCCCGGATACTTTGCCTCATATTCTCTGGCAACTTCCAGAG
>OMSN01000035.1 GCA_900313765.1 uncultured Eubacteriales bacterium | reverse complement strand
ATCCGGTTTGATCCCGTATTTTTCACAGGCTGCCTTGGTCTCAAGGCCGATGATGCTCTGGTGCAGAAGAACCTGATTCAGCACGCTTCCCAGCACATAACGGTAGCCTTCTGTCTTTGTTGCCACCTCCACTGCTTCAGAGATCGCGCAACCCAGAGAGCCTGTTGTTCCCGGGTGTGCCTCCAGGATCTTCTTGCCGACTTCTGTTGTCATGGACGGAGACGGTGTGACGTCCGCGCCGTAGGTACGCATGACTTCACGGCGGAAGGGTTTCTGCTCATAGGATACTTTGACCATATAGACCTTGCAGTCCAGTCCGAAGAATGCGCAGGCCATGGACAGGGCTGTCCCCCACTGGCCGGCTCCCGTCTCAGTCGTAACACCTTTGAGTCCCTGCTGTTTCGCGTAATACGCCTGAGCAATCGCCGAATTCAGCTTATGGCTTCCGGAAGTATTATTTCCTTCGAACTTATAGTAGATGTGTGCTGGAGTGTCCAGCGCATTTTCCAGGAAAGTCGCATGTGTCAACGGTGACGGACGATACATCTTGTAGAAATCCTGAATCGGCTGCGGGATCGGGATCTCCCGGTCTGTGTTGTTCAGTTCCTGCTCACACAGTTCTTTGCAGAAAACCGGGGCCAGATCATCCACAGTCATCGGCTGCAGGGTTCCCGGGTGAATCAGCGGGGCCGGCTTGTTCTTCATATCAGCGCGGACATTGTACCAGGTTGTCGGGATCTCCTTCTCCTCCAGATAGATCTTGTACGGTGCATTTGATTTACTCATAACATTCTCCTTTCAGAGTCGGACAGAGAATAAAAAAGCCCCTGTCCATCTACGGTTTTCGTAGGGACAGGGGAATCATCTCCTGCGGTGCCACCCAACTTGGCGCATACTGCGCCCACTCAGTGCATACTTACAATATGCAGGATATTGATCACGAAGATCCCTCTCCGTCGCACCTACCGCCATCTGTTTTGCTGCCGGTTCGGATTGCCCTCAGAAGCCCATTCCGGATACATGTCCTGCCGCGGTCACACTGTCTGCGGCTCCCTGAAAGAACAGAGGTAAACGTACTATTTCTTCTTCAACGGTTTAAAGTAACATAGCACATGCATTCGGCTTCGTCAAGGTGTATTTTTATACACTTAACAATAATGGTCTCTGTGCGGCTGGATCTGCCCTTCCAGAGATGCGATCCGGTGGTAAGGCGCATGGTGCGCTTCTATACATGCGCGCGCCTGCTCAATATGCTCCGGTTCGATCAGAAGGCTCATCCCGCAGGACAGATCTCCCTGGATCGCCCGCGGTGCGGGTGCGATCCGGTTGGGTACTCCGTCCTTCAGAAGGAGGTCGCGCAGCGCCAGCCCCTGTTCATAGTTTGCAAATAAAATGTAATAACGTAATTTCATCTTCGCTGCAGTACAGGATTCCGTTCTGCTATTCCGGGTATGTCAGGAGAGCATCTCGATGAATGCTCCGATTCTGGTACGAAGCTGTCCCGCATCTGCATCTTCATAGTCGGTCTCCAGACTCAGTACCGGGATCCCTGCATCCTTGAGCGCTCTTGAGACCGCATATTTCTCGGTATCATACAGGCAGCAGAACTTCAGGCTGCAGTCGATCACACCATCTACCTGGTATTCTTTGGCCAGACGGAGGATGTCATCGATCCTGCCCGTATTCGGTGTGAAGCATGCACAGTTTGTCTTCATATAACGCTCAGACAGAGCCATAAACTGTTCATCCAGAGTGGTCTTCGTCTCATCTACCAGATTCTCGAAGTAACGGGTTCCGGTGCACATCTCTTCGCAGACAACCGCGCCGCCGCTGGTCTCGATGATGTTATGCAGTTTCCAGTTCGGAACTGCCAGAGGCGTTCCGGTGATCAGGATCCTCTTTGTATCCGCGCTGACTACACTTACGCCGTTCTTGATGCGCTCTTCCAGCTCATCTGCAAGACGGTTGCACATCTGGGCACAGCGTACCGGATCATCAAAGAAGGAGATCTGCGTCATCAGCAGAGCATCGCGGCCTGAGATCGGAAGGCATTTTGATTTACGGCATTCATAGACTCTTGCCAGCGCCTTGCGCTTCTCATTAATGATATGAATCGATTCTGCCAGCTTCTCGGGCGTGATCGCATTGCCGGTAAACTCTTCGACCTTCTTAGCAAACTCGGCGATCTCGTCTTTCCACTTCAGGATATCCTTCTCGCGCTTCATCTGCGGGACATCCATGATGTACATGGGGACGTCCTCTCCAAGGATCTCATATGCTTTCTTCTTTCCGTCGCAGGTGGTTTCTCCCACATACATATCTGCGATGCGGAAGAACGGACATGTACGTCCCAGTCTTGCGCCTACGGATGCTTTTACCAGAGGACATGTGCTCTTCGGAAGGACTTTCTCGCCATCCGGCACCCAGAACTGGGAGCCGCCGCACAGACCGGTCACGATGCCGTTTGCAGCGATCACCACCTCATCAGGAACGTAGACGCAGAAGGTTCCGAACACCTTTCTGCCTTCCTTCTGAGCTTCAATCAGTTCTGCGGGACGGATTCCGTGTACTTCTGAGATCACCAGATCCCAGAAATCCATCGCATTCGGACGGTTCTCCTGGGACAGGAACACATCTCCTACTGCGGTCGGAAGCACCTGACACAGATTGTCATGGTTCTCCATGTCCATTCCGAGATCCTCCCACATTTTCCTGTAATCTGCCATGTTATTCTCCCTTCTTTGTTGAAATAGTTATATTATTCAGCCAGTTCTCTGACTGCTCTGACCGCTGTATCTGCTTCTTCTTCCGTGTTGAACCAGGAGAAGCTGAAGCGCACTGCTCCCTGGTTCACTGTCCCAAGCGCCTGATGCATTCTCGGAGCACAGTGCGCGCCGGGTCTTGTTGCGATCTCATACTCCTGACTCAGAACATCGGAAACCTCACTGGAATCATAGTCGCGTATGTTCAGTGCAACGACCGGTCCGCGGTGTGTTTCCGTAAAGTCGCCGTATATCTTCACTCCTTCTATGCCGGCCACACCTTCATAAAAGCGTCTGGCAAGCGACTGCTCTTTCTCCCCGATCGTCTCAACACCGGTCTCAAGGATAAAGTCCAGCGCAGCGCCAAGGCCTGCCAGTCCATGTGCGTTCAGCGTCCCCGCTTCAAGGCGGGTCGGATATTCCTGCGGCTGGCGGTGCCGGTAGGACTGAACGCCGGATCCGCCTTCTTTCAACGGATGGATCTCCACTCCTTCCCTGATGCACATACCGCCGGTTCCCTGAGGTCCCATCAGGCCTTTATGGCCTGTGAAGCAGAGAATATCGATCCCCATTTCTTCCATATCGATCGGTATGCTTCCGGCACTCTGGGAGGCATCCACGATCAGCAGGATCCCTTTTTCCCGTGTTATTTTCCCGATATGGCCGACGTCCACGATCTCCCCCGTCAGATTGGAGGCATGGGTACAGACAACTGCCGCCGTGTCCGGTCTGAGCATACGTTCAAGATCCTGCAGATCCAGCCGTCCCTGCCGGTCTGCAGGCATAATATCCAGACGAACTCCATGTTCCTCCTGCATCCTGTACAGAGGACGCAGTACGGAGTTGTGTTCCAGGTCTGTGGTGATCACATGGCTTCCCGGGCAGATTGCACCCTGGATCGCGATATTCAGGGCTTCTGTAGAGTTGCATGTAAACACAACATGATCCGGTCTGCTGCAGCCAAACAGCCGGGCCGCTTTGCAGCGCGTGTCATATACGATCCTGGAAGCATGCAGTGCACCGTCATGAGCTCCGCGTGACGCATTGCCCATGGATGTCAGCGCTTCGGTAACAGCATCGATCACAGCCTGCGGTTTATGGATGGTGGTTGCTGCATTGTCCAGATAGATCATCCGTTCATCCTCTTCTGCTTCATGTACAGATCTCTCGCATACAGGGCTGCCCCTGTGGCGCCGGCATATCTGCCTTCCGGGCTGGAGGAAACTTCGCAGCGAAGAGAATGGCTGAGCCGGTCTCTGAGATAGTCAAATTCACACAGTCCCCCTGTAAGGCAGACTTTCTGATCCAGTTTCAGCCTGCCAGCCTGGGACGCGACCTTCTTCACGATGGAATCAACTACGGCAAATGCGATGTTCTCTCTCTTTTCCCCTTTCCCGATCAGGCCGATCACTTCAGATTCGGCAAAGACAGTACACATGGAACTGATGGAAGTTCCGCCTCCTGTCCTGGCCAGTTCGCATAATTGCTCCGGAGTGACAGACAATGTGTTCGCCATCACCTCGAGAAAACGTCCGGTTCCCGCAGAACACTTGTCGTTCATCAGAAAGTCCGTGACCTGCCCGCGTTCCACGGCGATCAGTTTGGTGTCCTGGCCTCCGATATCGATCACTGTCAGATCCTCGGTCCCGTGAATGTGACAGGCTCCCCTGGCATGGCAGGTGATCTCCGTAATATTCTTTGCTGCGAACGGAACCGCAGCCCGTCCGTATCCTGTCGACACCACGATGCTCCGGTCCGCACTTATTCCGAGACTTTCCAGCTCTTCCTGTATGGAGGAAGCAGTCTCTACACTGCTCCATCCGGTCGGACGCAGGAGCCGGTGCAGAGTCTTTTCTTCCGCTCCCATCACGACCGTCTTGGCACAGGTGGAGCCGATGTCGATCCCGACATAATACTCTATACCCATAGTTTTACCAGTTCCATTTCATGCCACCGGATTCCGGCGCCTTCCATCGCCATGACAACATGCTCTCTGAGTGCCGGCTCCGTCTTCCAGGACAGGCCGCATCCCGCACTGAGCTGTCGCGGGATCGGTATGATACGCCCGGGAATCTGCTGTTCCTGAAACAGTTTCTCTGCAGCCATGGCATCAGAGGTCTCTGAAAATGTGATCACCAGGAATTCTCTGCTCTGCCGCATTTACACTATCCCCGTCTTTCCGGACCCCTCCTGTCCTGTTACGGACGGATCACCAGATCCGCCCCGGTCAGTCTCTCGGTGATCTCATACATGTTGGTGACACCGCCGACCTGGAGTTTGTCTGCAAGTTTATAGTAATTAAGGCAGGTGCCGCAGGTCAGGATCTCCACTCCCAGTGCCTCCAGGCTCTTCAGATCTTCGATCGATGCGGATCCTTCTGTTGTGATGGTTGCTCCGCCGTTGTAGAAGAGTATCGTTGTCGGCAGTACATCCTGCTGTGTCAGCGCAAACAGGAATCCCTTCATCAGGACAGCTCCCAGCTCGTCATTGCCGCTTCCCATCGTCGCAGAGGTGACAGCCACTACGATCTTCTTCTTTCCTGTCTGCGGAACCACCAGGCATTCCTCCGGAATATCCTGTGCCGAATCGCCTGCTCCTTCGCCGATCTCCATAGTCACTTTGAACTGGTCATCGGCAATCTTCTCAGAGCGTACGGCATACCCCTTCTGGTTTGCCATCTTGGTCAGGTTCTGGACCGCGATCTCATTGTCCACCAGTGTCTCTACACTGCCTGGCCCGCCGAGTTCGCTGATTGCATTCTTCGTTTTTACCACCGGGATCGGACACGCATCGCCAAGAGCATTTACGGTTTTTTTCATTTCTTTATTCCCCCGTTTCTTTAATATTGTTTCTGTAACACATTCGCCCCGAGGATCATTCGCAGACAATTCCGGTCTTATTCCCGGAGCCATATACGGTGATCTCCGGATCCGTCTTTTCGGTAATCTCCCCGACGATCCTGGCCGGAAGCCCTGTCTGCCGCAGTTCCTCCAGAAGCGCCGGCGCATCCTCTGCATCCAGCGCGATCAGAAGACCTCCTGATGTCTGCGGGTCGAAGAGAATCTCCTCCATCGAAAACGGTATGTTCTCAAATCGTACGAATTCTCCGACATGATTGCGGTTGCGCTGTCCGGCTGCTGTCAGAAGGAATTCGTCCGCACAGGCAGCTGCCCCGGGCAGTACCGGAACGCAGTCTGCGTTCACCCGGCAGGACAGCCTGCCGTCCATCATCTCATGAAGATGCCCGAGAAAACTGAAGCCGGTGACATCTGTACATGCATGAATGTCATAATGTGAGCAGCACTGTGCAGCATATTTGTTCAGTGTTGTCATGGACCGGACCGCCGCATCCATCGCTCCCGGAGGCGCTTGGTCCACCCGGTCGGCTGTGCACAGGATCCCCACTCCCAGGGCTTTGGTCAGAATCAGTGCATCCCCGGGATGTCCGGTATTGTTCGCCCAGATATGGTCCGGATGCACGATACCGGTCACAGACAGTCCGTACTTGACATCCGCATCGGCAATCGAGTGTCCGCCGGCCAGACTTCCTCCTGCTTCGATCACCTTCTCTGATCCGCCGCGCAGGATCTCGCCCAGGATATTCAGGTCCCATTTCTCCGGAAAGCAGACTATATTCAGGGCGGTCTTTACCGTCCCGCCCATCGCATAGATATCGCTCAGTGCATTCGTTGCAGCGATCTGACCGAATGTATAGGGATCACTGACCATCGGCGGAAAGAAATCCAGTGTCTGTACGAAAGCGATGTCCTCGGTGAGCCTGTACACCGCGGCATCATCCCTGCTGGAATAGCCGATCAGAAGATCCGGGTCTTTCTCTCCCTTTGGCAGAAGCGACAGAACCCGGTTCAGTGCCTGTGCTCCCAGTTTTGCAGTACACCCTCCGCCTTTGCAGAATGTTATTTTTTCCGTATCCATCTTTGTTCCTCCTGTATGCTATTCTACTGTGAACTGGCAACTTGTTCAAATTTGTTTTATTTAACAATCTGCGTTATTTATCAGTTTTTCTCATAAATAATTCTTTGCATAGAAAACAGCGGATGGACGGGCCATCCGCTGTTTTATGAACGGGTATTGTTATGATATGTCCAGCTCAGGCGGTTCATCCAGATGCTCTGACACATATTTTCCGTTTTTCTTCCGCTGGCGGACACACTCTGTCAGCAGATACTCGATCTGACCGTTCACTGAGCGAAAGTCATCCTCCGCCCAGGCAGCCAGTGCATCATAGAGTTTTTCATTCAGCCGAAGCGGAACCTGTTTCTTAACTGCCATAGTTCACCACCACTCCGTCCAGGGCTGCTGTTCCTGCTATCGTGACCGTTCTGCAGCGGTTCAATACAGGGAACCTGAGTTGACTACGGGCTGTGCATCATGATTGCCGCAGAGAACTACGAGCAGATTGGAGACCATTGCCGCCTTGCGCTCGTCATCCAGTTCCACGATCTCTTCTGCACTGAGCTTATCCAGAGCCATCTGCACCATGCCGACCGCTCCGTCTACGATCATCTTTCTTGCATCGATGATCGCGGATGCCTGCTGCCTCTGCAGCATGACGGCTGCGATCTCCGGCGCATATGCAAGATACGTGATTCTCGCATCCAGGATCTCAAGGCCTGCGACAGAAACCTTGTTCTGAATCTCTTCCCGGATCCTGTTTGCCACGATCTCAGTAGAACCCCGCAGAGAACCGTCGTCTGCGACTCCGTCACCGGTGGTGTCTACATTCGGCGCCATGTCATAGGGATAGATCTTCACGATATTCCTGACTGCCGTGTCGCACTGAAGTGACAGATACTCCTTATAGTTGTCGACTGTAAAGACGGCCTTCGCGGTATCCACTACACGCCACATGACTGCCACGCCGATCTCTACCGGATTGCCAAGAACATCATTGACCTTCTGCCTGCTGTTGTTCAGTGTCATGATCTTCAGGGAGATCACGTTGCTGATCTGCGACGATTCACTCTGTGACTTCGAGATCAGGCTTGCGAGAGATCCTCCCTTGGATCCTGCGTCCACATCTCCGCTCTGTCCGAGCTTTGTTTTCTTTGCAGGGTTAACGCTGACCGAGAAAGGATTCACTGCGTAGAATCCGGGTCCCTTCAGTGTTCCGGTGTAATTGCCGAACAGAGTCAGCACCAGTGCTTCCTCCGGCTTGAGGACGCGAAGACCGATGAGCGGAATCCATGCGGTGCACATGATGATGAACGACACAACCATCAGGATCCCCGGGCCAACGCCTATCCCGACTATAAACCCAAACACTGACAGCAGCTCGAGGATGATGCATCCGAGCAGCACTGCCATACCGTTCTTTCTTGTGGATAAAATCTTTTCTTCCATGACGACTCCTCCTTCTGAGCAAGATGAACATGGTTTATTAAATGTGATATCATATTGATATCACATTGGTTTCATCCTGTCAATAGGAGCCGAATAAAATTTTTTACGCCTGCCAGGACTCCGTATCCTGATCTGCCTCTTCGTGTCTGGCCCAATGCGCCAGGTGATGCAGGATCGGCCAGAGCTGTCTGCCATACTCTGTGATCGTATATTCCACACGCGGAGGGATCTCATCATACTGTACTCTTGTAACCAGTCCGTCCCTCTCCAGATCCTTCATTACAGAGGACAGTACGGCCGGTGTGATCCCGACCGTCTTCTTTTTAAGGTCATTGTATCGCTGTGTACCATCCACTGTAAGCGTGCACAGCACCCTCATTTTCCAGCGCCCGCCGACCATCCGGACAGCATCTCCGATCGGACAGGATTCCGAACACGGACATACTGCACTGCGCACCGGATCTGCGTCTGCGGTCTTACTTCCTGGTCTGTATGCCATATCCTCTCTCCTCAGGCTGTCAAGGCTGTTTCCACAGTCTTCTCTCGCCCGCCACTGCGTCTTCAAACCCATACTGTTCCATCAGAATGCGGATGACATGATTCGAAGCATCCGCGACAACCGCCTCCACCTGCGGACAGTCTGCAGGGATGTTTCTCAGACTCATTCCGATCAGTTCTGACATGATCCCCTGTCTGCGGTATTCCGGGACCGTATAACACGCGCCAAGTTCCGCGATCACCCCGTTGGGGTAATCACTGTGCGGCAGACGGCGGTACAGGAACAGGAAACAGATTCCCACGATCTGTCCCTCCTGCGTGAAGGCGCCGTATCCCACCCATTCCCGGGGAAGAGCATCTTCACTGATCAGCGCATATCCCCTCTGTCTCTGCAGTTCATTTATAAAATGAATATCCGTGTCATTCAGTTTTCTGTAATGATACATGCATATTCCTCTCTGTACGGGTCTGCAGCCCGGTCAGGTCTGCAGGCCGCTTCACAGCTTATTCGCCACTCTTGTCAGGCCTTGCGTACCTGAGCGCGTCTGACAAACAGAACGACAACCACCACGGCAATCAGCGTCAGCGGTGTTGCTGCAAGCGCAGCCATACTCTGCATCTTATACCCGATCACACCTGCCAGGATGTAACCGACACTGCACACTGCTGCCACTGTCAACGCATAGGGCAGCTGTGTATTGACATGATTGATATGATCGCAGTGTGCTCCTGCAGACGACATGATCGTCGTATCGGATATGGGTGAGCAATGGTCTCCGCACACAGCTCCTGCCAGGCATGCCGAGATCGCGATCACGAGCATCTCCGAGTCAGCAGGATAGACAGCGCATACGATGGGAATCAGGATTGAAAATGTGCCCCAGCTTGTTCCGGTGGAAAATGCAAGGAAGACCGACACTACAAAAACCAGCGCAGGTACCAGCATCTGCACAGATCCGGCGGAAGCTTCCACGATTCCGTGTATAAACTCCGGAGCTCCGAGGAGTCCTGTGATCCCGGACAGATTCCAGGACAGGATCAGGATGATCATGGGGGCACACATGCTCCTGAAGCCGGCGGCGAATGCTCCCATAAAGTCCTTCAGCGTCATCACCGAGCGGCTCATGTACAGCCACAGGGTCAGAAGCAGTGCAAGCAGGCTGCCCATGACCAGGCCTCTGGCCGAATCCGCGTCTGCGAAGGAATTGATCAGTCCGGCACCGGAGAAAGCACCACCGGTATAGGCAATGCCGACAATGCACAGAAGAATCAGAGACACCACCGGGATGACCAGATTAGACAGACGGCCTTCACCGGTATGTTTCACATCTTCCTCAAACTGATTGTCGCCGGAAGTAAACAGATCTCCCTTTTTCGCATTTTCCTCATGAAGTTTCATGGGGCCGTAATCAACACGCAGAAGGACAACCGCGAACAGCATCACGATCGTACCCAGCGCATACAGATTGTAAGGGATCGTACGCAGGAACATGCTGAATCCGTTGATATTGTACTCTTCCGGAACTGCATAGCTGACTGCCGCAGCCCAGCAGGAGATCGGTGCTATGATACAGATCGGCGCAGCAGTCGAATCGATCAGATAAGCCAGTTTCGCACGTGAGATCCTGTGCTGGTCTGTGAGCGGACGCATGACAGACCCGACGGTCATGCAGTTAAAACCATCATCTACAAAAATGAGAAGTCCCATGAAGACCGTGGCAAGCTGTGCGCCAACCCGGTTCTTGATGTGGGTAGATGCCCAGCGTCCGAATGCATCGGCGCCGCCCGACTGGTTGATCAGGACCACCATTGTCCCGAGCAGCGTAACGAAGACAAGAATGCTCGCATGAGAGATATCCGTGAGATTCACAACCAGTCCGGCGCTCTCATGATACAGCATCGTACTCAGAGCAACCTCTGCATCACCACCGGCGTAGAGCATCGCCCCGACCACGATGCCTACGAACAGGGAACTGTATACTTCCTTCGTGATCAGGGACAACGCGATCGCTATGACAGGTGGCAGCAGAGCCAGAATGGTTCCGTACGCAGCTGGCACTTCAGACGCAGGAAGACTTCTGGCACGCAGTGTCAGTACTACGCAGACCACAATCGCACACAGTGCAACAGCGCTGACAAGGAGTGCTCTGCTCTTCCCTGACGCGCTGTTGTTTCCAGATCTGTTCTTATCAGACATATTGACCTCCTCCATAAAACATACAAAAATACAAGGTTATTTTATTCGATATGAAATGGCGAGTCAATATGTTTTTCATACTTATAAGTACAGCAAAAAGCGCCGGTTCCGAAAACCGACGCTGTCTGCTCATTTATGATTCCGGGGTCCGTACGAATACAGCCACTCCACCGTCCTGATTGGTCCAGTTGATCTGCTCAACCG
>OMSN01000246.1 GCA_900313765.1 uncultured Eubacteriales bacterium | reverse complement strand
TCTGGTCACATGGCTGTATAAAATGACTGTCACGGACACGAATTACAAGATGGCGGCCGTGATCGGAATCATGGTCTTCCTGGTGACAGCTGTGGTGTCACTGATCGTTTACAACATGCTGCCGTCTGTAAAGGATGAAGGGGGGTTCCAGTGATGAAACAAAAAGATTCAGGGTCCATGAAGCGAAACCGGCTCATTGGGAATACCATCACATATATCGTTTTGATTCTGATGAGCATCATATGGCTGTTTCCGTTTTTTGGACTGATCATGCAGAGTTTCCGGTCTTATGATCCGGCTGTGGAGTACGGCGGAATGGTCGACTATATCATTCCGAAGCATTTCTCTCTGGACAATTACAGATTTCTGTTTTCCGGAGACACCAACTATCTCCTCTGGTATAGAAACACACTGATCATAGCCATCTTCGTGTCGCTCCTGCAGACGATCATTATTCTGTGCGTGAGTTATGCACTCTCCAGAATGCGTTTCAAGGGCAGGACTCTGCTGATGCGCTTCTGGCTGATCCTGGGAATGTTTCCGGGCTTCCTGACACTGATCTGTCTGTATTTCCTGCTCAAGCAGTTTGGGCTGACACAGGCAGGAGCGGTTCCGGGCCTGATCCTGGTTTCCGTGGCAAGCTCCGGTATGGGATACTACGTGTGCAAGGGATATTTTGACACCCTGCCCATCGCTCTCGATGAAGCAGCGAGAATCGACGGAGCCACGCGTGCACGTATATTCCTGGAGCTGACCATGCCGCTGTCCAAGCCTATTATCATCTATACTGCGCTGGTAGCTTTCATGGCTCCGTGGTGCGACTTCGTAATGGCTTCCTATATTGCCTTTGGTCATGACAAGAGCTACAACGTAGCTGTTGGTCTGCAGAGGTGGGTGTGGACGAATGACTATCAGGGATATTTCACCAGATTCTGCGCAGGCGGCATCCTGGTTGCGATCCCGGTGACATTGCTGTTTATGTTCCTGCAGAGGTACTATGTGGAAGGTGTCACAGGCGGCGCCGTCAAAGGCTGAGGCCAGCCGCATCCGGTCCGCGTGTGGTCATTTCTCCAGTATGGCGACAGAAAATGGCGGAAGAGTCAACTGTCCTTCTTCAAGCTGGACAGGGTCTTCTGAAACACACAGGGAATCCGCCAGAGTCAGGAAAGGATCGCTCTGAGAGGTGAGATCCACAGTCTGATTCTCTTCGGAAGTATTGAAGAGAATCTCGATGGATTCCTGATCCGGATCGCTCTCGGGTGAACCGGTGACTTTCCGATATGCGCCGACAGTGTCTGATTCAAGTTCCGGGATGGGTATGACGATCCCGTCCCGGATCACATTGTATTTATTTCGAACCGCGATCGCCTGTTTTGTGTAATTCAGGACAGAGAGCGGTTCTTTTTCCTGTTCCGCGACGGAAGGGAATTTCTGTTTGATGGAATCCATACCCTCCGGACCGGTACACATGTCGGCGGCGGAGGGATTGTCTGTATCTTCCGGCACCCACATCATCGGAGCGCGCTTGTTCTCATCCTTGCCGGAACCTTTCATGCCGATCTCATCTCCGTAATAGAGAAATGCATTTCCGGATATCATCAGATTCAGCCCCAGTGCAAACTTCGTCCGGCTGCCGTCATCGTACGCATAGTATCCGGCAGAGCGGTCCAGATCATGATTGGTGTAGAAGGGAGCATTTACATAAGAATCACTGTAGGATGCGAACAGTTCCTGCTCTTCTTTCAGACTGTCTGTAAACCGCTGCGCAGTCATTTTTCCTTTGACTATCTTCGCCAGCAGGCCTTCTGCGCCTGCATAGGCAAAATCAAACATGGAGTCCACACCGGAAGCGTAATACGCGGCGTAGAGGCTCTGATCGATCCATGCTTCACAGACGATGTAAGGAGAAGAACTGCCGTCAGCATCCGGAAGATCTGCAGCAGACTCGTCAGCTGCGTTCTTCACCCAGTTTAAAAAACAGATATTCTGATCATCATTTCCGGTGTAGTAAGATGTCACAGCGTCCAGGCGGAATCCATCCACTCCTTCTTCCAGCCAGAAAGAGAGGATCTTCCGGATCTCGCCGCGCACTGCCTTGCTGTCCAGATTCAGGTCCGGCATACCTTCCCAGAAGCGGGCTTCATAATACCAGGAGGTATCCGGAAGCTGTGCATAACCGGATTCCGGAGTCTGGGTAAAATGATAGTAATCCAGTTTCGGACATGCACCGGTGTCTGCCGGCGCTCCCTCGGGAAGACTCTTCAGATACTCTGCAGCTTCCAGAAACCATGGATGCTGGGAGGAGGTATGGTTCAGCACCAGATCCGTGATAACGCGGATCCCGCGCGCATGACAGTCCTGGATCAGCGCCTCAAAATCTTCCAGAGTTCCATAGGCAGGATCGATCGCCATGTAATCTGTCACATCGTATTTGTGGTATGTCGGAGAAGGACATACCGGCATGAGCCAGATCTGGTCAAAGCCCAGATCCTGGATGTAGTCCAGTTTATTTCGCACACCGCCCAGATCGCCGGTTCCGTCTGCGTCAGAGTCACAGAACGAATAAACAAAGATCTCATATGTTGTGCGGCACCGCTGGTCTTCCAGAGGGATGGTGCCGCAGAAGGCTGTTTCGCACAGGCAAAGTGAACACAATAACGCTGCTGCGGCGCGGACCGCATGTCGCTTCAGTCTGTCAGGGAGCGGATAATCTGTCATAACCACAATCCTCCTTTACGCTCATCTTAGCATGAAAGCATCGGAAGAAAAAGCGGGAGGAAAGAATAGCATCCTATGCTGTTTTTGTGATATAACACAGGGCAGGAGAGACTTATATGAAGAACAGAAACAGCACCCCAAACCGCTATGAATACCTGACACAGACCCCTGTGCCGAAACT
>OMSN01000272.1 GCA_900313765.1 uncultured Eubacteriales bacterium | reverse complement strand
TTATGGTTCTGGTTTATCTGTTCTGATTATAAAGTGATGACAGACGGGCTGTCCAAGACTGCCCGTCTGTCATTCAGATGCGGGACTTGCCGCTATTCAGACAGGAATAGATGCCCGCAGAAGGTTCATAGTGTTTTACAGAAGTCCGCGCTCCTCAAGGAGTGCCAGATGCTCTTCGACACCGTCCGGTCCAATGACGATCGTACCGGAATCGTTATCAAATGCAGGCGGATTGCCTTCCTTGATGTCTTTGATGTAATACACGGACTGATAGCCCATGGTGTAGAAATCCTGAGCAATCGTGCAGTCAAGCGCACCGCCGCTGACATAGTTGAGGATCTCCTCGGAATCATCGATACCGATGACGATCAGCTTGTCAGCAAGTCCCTCACTCTCAACATAGTTTGCGATACCCGGGCAGCCATAGCCGTCCTGAGATACAACCACGTTCAGATCCGGATATGCCTTGAGCAGGGCAGCCAGTTTATCAGATGCGACAGCAGCATCAGAGTTGCACTCTTCCTGGATCAGAGTAGCATCCGGATATTTTTCCTTGATGGTATCGCAGAATGCCTTGTACTGCAGGTTCTGAGTCTCTGTTTCCAGTGTGGTCTGGATGTAGCATGCGGTGACATGGTCGAAGGAACTGTACTTCTCATCCTCGAGATAGGAGAGAACGGTCTGTGCCTGTGTCACACCCATGTTGACGGGGTCTGTTCCGATCCAGCAGTCCTGCAGCTCCGGAGTTGTGTAGGTGTTGCAGGTAACGGTGGGGATGCCGGCTTCTCTTGCCTTGGAAAGAACATCGGCAGCCTGTTCGGAATCGAGAATAACGGTGATGATACCATCAGCCTTATTGGTCACAGCGGTATCAAGCAGGTTGATGACTCCGGCCGTGTCGTTAGGCGAAGTGGGTGAGGTGTACTGGCCGGTCCAGCCGAGTTCTGCCAGAGCATCTTCGAAACCTTTCTGAGCTGAACCCCAGGCAACACCGCCGGTTACGATACTTACGAACATCAGATCCTGAGGCTCCGAAGCCTCATCGGCCATAGCAGCCGGGCATGCGGCCAGCATCATTGCGCCGGCAGCCAGAAGAGCGATAAGTGTCTTCTTCATAAAAAGAACCCCCTTCCGTAGGTTAGGTAAATAGGTGTACGGTGCACATTTTCCGATCACGTGCCCGATAACTGAATAATAGCATCGGCTTCCGGCATATTCAATAGATGTCCTGCAAAACCATGATTTATAACAAGAATACACGATCAATATTGTGCACAACTTACAATGATATGCAAACTTGTATAAAACAATTGCTCGCTGGGCGTTTCTACGTACGGGCACGTGTCCGTTGATTTTGACACTGTTTTCTTCATGTGCTAATGTTTCAGTAGGTAATGGCTGCAGGAAGACAGGAACACGACTGACAAAGACATCGGAAAAGAAGGTATGGATTATGGTTACACAGACACAGATAGCAAAGATTGCAGGAGTCTCCCGGGCAACTGTTGAGCGGGTGATCAACAACCGCGGTGATGTGAATGATGAAACCAGGAAGCGGGTTCTCAAAATAATAGAGGAAATGGATTACCGGCCAAACAGAGCCGGAAAAACGCTGGCTATTAAACAGAGGAATCTGAAGATCGGATGCATTATCATTCAGGCCGACAATCCGTTTTATGAGGAGTTGAATAAGGGGATCCTGGAGGCGGCAGATGAATTCAAGGCGTATGGAATTGATGTGATCATAGAGACTGCCGTCTTCACCGCTAAGGCGCAGATCAGTAAGATCAATGAACTGCTGGAAATGGGAATCAGCGGTCTTCTCATCCAGCCTACCATCGAGCCGGGACTTGCGGATGTCCTCAGAGAGGTTGAGGCGCGGAACATTCCGATTGTGACGGTGAACACAGACCTGCTCGATTACACTTCCAGCCTGTGCTATGTGGGCAATGATTTCTATCTGTGCGGGAAGACTGCAGCAAACCTGATGCAGCTTCTCACCGGTTCTGCCTGCAAGACCGGTATCGTTACAGGCTTCTTTAATGCCAGATCCCATGCCGACCGTATCAGCGGCTTTAAAGATTACATAGCAGATTATCCGGGGATGGAGATCGTGGATATCAGAGAGAATCAGGATGACGAAATGGAGTCCTATTATATAACCCGTACCATGCTGGAAGCCCATCCGGAGATTGATGCGATATTCCTTGTCGCAGGCGGCGTGAAGGGTGCCTGCAGGGCGATCCGCCAGCAGCAGGAGAAGACAGGCCGGAAGATCAGGACCATCTCATTTGATGACGTTCCGACGACGAAGGAACTGGTGCGGGACGGCACGATTCTTGCCACAATCTGTCAGCAGCCTGTGCGCCAGGGGAGAATGGCTCTCACCATCCTGTTTGACTATCTGATCGATGGGAAGATGCCCGCCAGCAGCCGCATGTATACCGACATCCAGATCAAACTGAAAACGAATATAGATGCGTGAAAACGGCTGTAAAGAAGTTTCATTGAAAGTTGTTTAAAAAACCTTTTCTCTGACAGTGGCATTTGCTGTATATTATCGTATATA
>OMSN01000192.1 GCA_900313765.1 uncultured Eubacteriales bacterium | reverse complement strand
GTGCTGGGAGAGATACGGTACATAGAGACTGCGTTTATTACTTCCGATTATGATGTCAGCAATATCCGCATGCGCAAAGAAACCTTCGGCGGAGCACTCTACGACCTGGGATGCTACAATACCAGCCTGATCCTGAGGCTTCTCGGGGAAGAGCCGGAGAGCGTGCAGGCAGTCGCTGTTTATTCTGACAGGAATGTCGACAGACTGACAACCGGAACCCTCACATTCAAAGGCGGGATGAGCGCAGCCTTCACATGCGGAATGGTGCTTGCGACAGATATGGATCAGAGACTGGACCGTCTTCAGATCCATGGGACAAAGGGAAAGATCGTGTCCGATGTGGAGTACAACCAGGAAGGCGAATGCAGTTTCACCGTGATAACAGAAGAAGGAACGGTTGTCAGGACGGTCACTGCCCGCCAGAATTATGCGCTGGAGACGGAACAGTTCGGAAGATGCATCCGCCAGGGCGAGACACCATTTGTATCCAATGAGTTCACGATGATGAACAGCAGGACTATAGACAGACTTCTGGAATCCATCGGTTACTGATTCATGACGCAAGAGGCAGGTTCCTATGATTTTTATCATCAGACATGGCGAGACACAGAAGAATAAGAAGAAACTGCTTCAGGGAAGGAGCAATGACCCGCTGAATGAGGCCGGTATTGCGCAGGCTGAGCAGGCCAGGGAGTACTTCCAGAACCGGGGAGTTCATTTTGACAGAGTATACTCCAGCCCGCTGATCCGTGCGGTCGATACGGCACAGATCATAGTGGGGGATACGGCGCAGATCATAACGGACGACAGGCTTCTGGAGATGGACTACGGTCCTTATGAAGGGACGAGCCTGGAACCGCCGCCGCCCGAGGTCCTGCATTTCTTCATGGACTTTGTCAACCATCCGGCGCCGGAGGGAATGGAGAGCCTGGAGTGTGTTGTGGGAAGGCTGGGAGAATTCATGGAAGAGATCCTTCCTGCAGTAGCAGAAGGCGGAGACATCCTGATCTCCACCCATGCGATCGCCATGAAAGGTGCGCTGGAATACCTGACACCCGCATCCGGGGGTGCTTACTGGTCGAAGTATATCGGGAACTGTGAAGTCTATCAGATCGGGATCCGGGACGGCAGATATCTGGTGCCGGAGGAGACCGGGATGAAAGGAAAATAAAAAGAATCCATGCAATGTCAACCTGTCTCAAAACAGGTTGACATTTTTAGTTACATGGGCTATTCTCATGTGGTTAACCGGTTCTTGCAACGGGTTGACAATGGGAAGAGGCATCACGCCTGTTCCCGCCACAGCAGTGCAGCAAGGGAACCTGCATATGAGTCTGATGGATGAAGTAAAAAGACAGCATTCAGGAGAGACATTATGAAGAAAATTACAACATTTGAGATGGCGATGTGTGGGATCTTTGCTGCACTGATGTGCATCGCCGGTCCGCTGTCCGTTCCGATCGGACCGGTCCCGGTCACACTGACGAATCTGGTGATCTATTTTGCGCTGGCCGTGTGCGGCACAAGACTGACATTGATCAGCTATATCGTCTATCTTCTGCTCGGAGCAGCCGGTCTGCCGGTCTTTTCCGGATTCCAGGGCGGGCTGGCAAAACTGGCCGGACCTACAGGCGGATACCTGATCGGATTCATTCTGATGATCCTGATCGGCGGAGTGATCTATGAGCGCAATGTGAGCCGGCCCGTGATCGGAGGCGCAGGGATGTTCCTGGGACTTGCAGCCGCTTATGTGTTTGGCACTGCATGGTTCGTGTATCAGATGCATGTCGCAGTTTCCTATGCGCTGACTGTCTGCGTATGGCCCTTTATTCCTTTTGATATCGTGAAGATCGTTCTTGGGATCCTTGTGGGAAACACTGTAAGAAAAGCGGTACTGCGCGCAGGGCTTGCTGCAGGAAGTAACTGACGGAAGGCGCGGACTTTGAAAATGAACAGGGAAGATATGAGACAGACAGACGTCCTGGCTCTTGCGGATGAGATCATAGCCGGAAGACGGCTTGGCAGGGACGATGATCTTGGCTTTTTTGAAAAATGTGATCTGGAGGAACTGTGCCTTGGCGCAGACCGGCTGAGAGAACATTTTACAGGAGATAAGGTGGACCTGTGCTCCATTATCAACGGACGGAGCGGAAGGTGTCCGGAAGACTGCAAGTACTGTGCCCAGTCTGCCCACCATCATACGGAGTGTGAGATCTACGATTTCCTCCCGGAGGAGGAGATCCTGGACGCGTGCAGGATGAATGAGCAGGAAGGCGTAGACAGGTTTTCAATCGTTACGGCAGGCAGGGTCCTGTCCGGGGAGGAATTCGAGAAAGCGATCCATGCCTATGAGCGGATGCGCGCGGAGTGCGATATCGAATTGTGCGCATCCTTTGGATTCGTGACGAAGGAGCAGCTGATCCGTCTCAAAGAGGCAGGGGTCACCAGCTATCACCACAATATCGAGACGTCCCGCAGGAACTTTCAGAATATCTGTACGACCCATTCATTTGACATGAAGCTGCAGACCCTGAAGTGGGTAAAAGAGGTCGGCCTCTATGCCTGCTCGGGCGGGATCATCGGTATGGGCGAGACTTGGGAGGATCGTGTCGACATGGCACTGACGCTCTCCGAGATCGGCGTTGACTCGATCCCGATCAATGCGCTGATGCCCATCCCGGGAACGCCGCTGGAGCATCTGGAGCGGATCACCGAGCCCCAGATCCGAAGGACGATCGCGATGTTCCGATACATCAATCCGGAAAGCGATATAAGGCTGGCAGCCGGACGGGCTCTGCTGACCAATGACGGAGAGAATGCGTTCCAGGGAGGAGCGTCCGCGACGATCACGGGAAACATGCTGACGACGGCAGCCTGCGCAACGATTCGGTCTGACCGGGCGATGCTGAAGAAGATCGGCAGAAGCGTTAAAGAAGAGAAGATCTGACAGAACAGGAGAGGAAGCAGAGGGAAAACTGCTTCCTTTTTGAATTATTGGGATTGCATTTTCAAAAAATCGTATATAATAGGAGGCATGGAAAAAGACTGGAGGTACAGTACCTATGAAAGCAATCTATAACGACGGAGAAGTGAGAGTTCTCCCTGCAGAAGAGGAGACCCATGTCATCCGCCATACAGCGGCACATATTATGGCACAGGCGATCCAGAGACTTCATCCCCAGGCGAAGTTCGCATACGGTCCGGCTACCGAGCGCGGATTCTACTATGACGTGGACCTGGATGGAGAGAAACTCTCGGATGAGGATCTTGCGGCGATCGAGGCAGAGATGCTGAAGATCACGAAAGAGAACCTTCCGATCAAGACCTACGAACTGCCCCGCGCAGAGGCCATCAAACTGATGGAAGACAGGGGAGAGGTCTATAAGGTAGAGCATATCGGAGACCTGGATGAGGACGCGAGGATCACCTTCTATCAGCAGGGTGATTACATCGATATGTGCGTCGGCCCGCACCTTACCTATACGAAAGCGCTCAAGGCATTCAAGGTCACCGGACAGTCCGGCGCTTACTGGAAGAACAACAGCGAGAACAAGATGCTGACCCGTGTCAACGGCGTTGCCTTCCGCAATGGCGAAGAACTGAAAGCCTGGGAAGTCGA
>OMSN01000017.1 GCA_900313765.1 uncultured Eubacteriales bacterium | reverse complement strand
TCCCACGGGATCCTCGCATCCCTTCCCTGCAACCCGTCGATATCCAGAGTGGTCACCTACTCTCTGGGATGTTCCATTGTAGCAATGTTCAACCGTGTGGCCGGCGGCAATTACACCAAGGCTGCAGACATTTCGTCGGATATCCTGGGTAAGATACGGCATGATCTTCCGGAGGATGACAGCAGGATTCCGAACACGATCGCGGACTTCATCGGAGACAATGTCAATGACATCGCCGGGAACTGCTCCGACCTTCTGGAAAGCTTTGTCGCAACGATGGCAGCCTGCGTCATGACCGCTGTCACACTGTACAGGACAGCGGCTGTGGGTGGTCTGGAACACATCACGGAGCACACATTTTCCGCAACCGTCACTTACCCGGTGATTCTTGCATCCTGCGGCCTCATCGGATCTCTTGCAGGGCTGGGATATGCCAACATCAAGAAAATGGGGGATGATCCTTCCAGGGAACTGGATCTGTCGACCTGGATTGCAGCCGGCATCACGGTTGTGCTGGGCGGGATCGCAGCTTTCGTGCTGTTTGGTTCTGCCGGTCTGTACGAGGAATTCCGGCTTGGCTGGGCATCGCCATGGATCTCATCCATCTGCGGCATCATCAGTGGTGTTGCGATCGGCATCATCACGGAGTACTACACAAGCACGGACCACAGGCCGACCAGGGAACTGGCTCAGATCTGCACGGAAGGGGAGGCCTTTGTCGTGACAAGAGGCGATGCCATCGGTTCGAGATCTTGCATGGCTCCGGTTCTGGTGATCGGTGTGGCGCTCCTGATCTCAGGATACCTCTGCGGAACATACGGAGTGGCGGTGGCAGCACTGGGGATGCTGTCATTCGTAGGGGCGACCGTCTCAATCGACGCATTTGGCCCGATCGCGGACAATGCCGGCGGCATCGCTGAGTCCTGCCATCTGGCACCGGATGTCAGAGTGATCACGGATAAGCTGGACGCGATCGGCAATACCACCGCAGCCATCGGCAAAGGGTTTGCCATCGGTTCTGCCGCATTTGCCACAGTGTCTCTGATCGTGTCCTATGTGGGGAACTTTACAAGTGCCGGTGATGCGCTGGTACTGAACTTTGCCTCTGTTCCGGTGGTGGCAGGAGGAATCATAGGAGGTGCTCTGGTAGAGTACTTCAGCGCAATGCTGACGGACAATACCATCGATTCTGCCAAGATCATGGCAGACGTGGGCGACCGCATGATGTCCATTCCGGGTGTGCTGGAGGGGACGACCACGCCGGATTACAATGAAATGATCCAGCTGGCGGCAAAGGAGGCCATACGCAAGATGGTCCTGCCTTCGGTGATCGCCCTTCTGGTTCCGCTGGCAGGAGGATTCCTGTTCGGCGTCCAGTTTGTGGGCGGACTGCTGGTCGGAGCGACCGTCGTTGCCATTCCCAGGGCGATCTTTATGGGCAATTCAGGCGGTGCCTTCGACAACGCCAAGAAGTATATTGAGTCAGGACAGCTGGAAGGTGCAGGGAAAGGATCGCCTGCGCACAAGGCATCCGTTACCGGTGATACGATCGGCGACACCAGAAAAGATGTTGTAGGGGTTGCGCTGGATATCTTTATCAAACTCATGTCCACTGTTGCAAATACACTGGCGTCTGTCTTCATTCATATATCCCTTCTGGGATGAGAGGCAGTCTGACATGAGACCTGTGTTGTGTGAGAGGTGATTCCGGCCTACATCACACATGCATATGTGCCTGCATGATCTGACGAAAACCGGCCGGTCCTGACACCGGAATCTTTGGAGGAACTGTTTATTGCCGCGGCAGGCGGAAACTGCATATAATGATCCCAGGGAGAGACTCACCACAAGTGGGTCTCTCCTTTTTTGTTTTATTGCGCTTTAGTTTTGCCATACGCACAGGAAGGGAGGCTGTTTATGCATACCACAGAGTTGTCTGACGCCCGCTACCGGATCATTGAGAAACTGGGAGAAGGGAGTGAGGGAAGTGTGTTCCTGGCGCTGTATCTTCCGACGGAGGAGTTCCGTGCGGTGAAGAAGATCCGGACCGGGGAGGATACGGATGCCTGCAGGGAACTGGAGATGATGAAGCACCTTCGCTGCGAACACCTGCCGCGGATCATCGATGTGCTTAGAGAAGGCACGTATACATACCTTGTGATGGAGCATGTCAGAGGAACCGGTATGGATAAAGTCCTGGGGCAGGGAAGGAGTGTCAGGCAGGAGCAGGTAATGGATGCCGCGCTGCAGATCACAGATGCGCTCTGCTATCTGGAGAGCAGAGATCCTCCCGTCTGCCATCTGGATATCAAGCCCTCGAATCTGATCAGGCGGCCGGACGGCAGGATCATGCTCGTGGACTTCGGAGCTGCCTGGAAGAAAAAGATGCCGAAAGCCGGGATGGGTACGGACGGATACGCGGCGCCGGAACAATACGATGAACAGGGAACAACGGATGTGCGCACAGATATCTATGCGTTTGGTGCGGTACTCTACCGGATGCTCACGGGTAGAACCTGTTCACGGGTACTGAAGGGAAGCCAGATCCCCAACTGCTGCGGACCGCTGGCTGCTGTTATACGCAAGTGCATGGAGAGCCGCCCGGAGGACCGTTTCCAGAGTGCGAAGGCACTGCGGAAACAGCTGGTACAGCTTCGCAGAAAAGAAAGACGAAAAGAGCTTAGGGTCCGTGTCCTTGGTGCCCTGGCAATCGCACTTCCGGCTGCGGCTTTCGGAACTTCTGCACTTCCGGCATCGATGGATCTCTCAAAGGACCCGGAATGGAATTATGAGTCCCTGCTGGAGGAAGCAAAGGTGTGCAGTGAAGCCGAGAGCAGGAAGTATTACATGCGGGCGGTATTCATGAATCCGGGCAGGGGGGATGCCTACCTGCGGTATCTGGAGGACGCGGGGGCAGACGGGGAGTTCTCTGCCGGGGAGGATCTCTTCTGGAGGGATCTGCTGCACACAGTTGAACTGGGGAAGGATCTGACGAATGAAGAAGAACTGGCAGCGGATCCTGATTCATACGGGCAGGCTGCTCTGAAAACAGGCCTGCTCTACTGGTACTGCTCTGCAGGGGAAGACAGCAGGCGCATAGCCAGGGGCTGGTTTGACAAGGCAGTCCGGGCGGGGGAGTGTCCGGGCTGCAGCCCGGAGGATGAGGCGGAGTGGCTGAAGAGTGCCAGGCTGTACAAAGCCATGGCATCCGCTCTGCAGCTGTCCACTGAGCGCAGCGTGAAGGGGGCAGACCCCGAGAACATGCACAGGTACTGGAAGGTCACGGAGGAACTGATGAGGCGGGCTCCCGGTCTGGGATCCCCTCTGCTGGAACTCGAATTCTACAGGGAAGCCCTCTCGGATCTGACCTTCTTATGCACCGATCTGGAGACAGCAGGGATCGACACAGGCAGGCAGACCAGGAGGATCAGAAGCCTGCTGGATGGCGTGCGAAACGTATCCGGATCAACGGCACAGATGAAGCAGATCGAAGTTCTGAAGGCTGAGGCGGAAGATGCAGGCGCACTGGCTCTGACGGCGGTCGGTAACCGGGAAAGAGAAGAAAAGAACCGGGAGGAAATGGGATGAACACAGACAGAAACAGGAATCCGGGAAGAATCCGGATGCAGAGCATCCTGGTGACAGCTTTGATCGCGGCGTGGCTGATCCTGCCTGCTTATGCGGCGGACACAGAAGCGGAGGATCCCGCATGCTCGTCTGTATCTTCCGCCCGGCAGACAGAGGAGCAGGCAGAAGCAAGGGATGCCGGAGAGCGGCAGACAGAGCAGCAGAAGACAGAACAGTCAGAACCAGAGAAGCCGGATTCTGGAAATGGGATCGCAGAAGATTCGGAAACAGAAGCTCCGGAAACAGAAGCTCCGGAAACAGAAGCTCCGGGCAGGGAGCCTGGGGGAGACTATACTATTATTGTGCAGGATATCCATGCAGATCTTCCGGAAGAAGGGCGGTTTTACGATGGTACGGACCAGATAGCCCTTGCGTACACAGTGCAGACAGCAGGCACTCCTGGAGAAGGGGAAGACATCCCCGCGTATACATTGAACTGTGAAGCCCGTCTGGACGGGTGCGACGCAGGGGAGAGAAAGGTCCTGTATTCATTTTCGCTGCAGACGCCGTATCCGGAGCATGTCAGACTGAAAGAGGATCAGGAATACCCGCCGATCACAGTCGAAGTGAAAAAGGCGGTGCTGAGTGTCCGGATCGCGGACGGTACCAAGAAATACATGGATCCGGCAGACCTGGAACATATCGGGTTCGTCTCTGACCGTGTGGTTGAAGTGACAGGCTTTGTGAAGGATGATGTAGGAAGGGAGGTGATCCCTGAAGGACTTCGGCTGCCCGAGATCGAGGTTGACAGTAACGTACTCAGGCAGGACAGTCCGATGTATCAGCAGGGAACCCTGCACAGATATGAGAAGGCATTGATCCTGAAAAAGACTGCGGAGGGAAATGTCACAGGGGATCCCACCGGGAATTACGAGTTCTGCTGCGACCCGGAAGATGACAGATATGTTCCCGGAACTGTAACCGTTACAAGGGGAGAGATCCGGGCGGGGGAGGATTATACCGTGAAAGGGGAGGCAGACGCTTTCCTTCCGGACGGCCGGAGCGGCATGATCCTGCGCGCAGGAAGCTGCCTGCATGTGGAACCCTGCAGGGGGAGCGGTTACAATACCGGCGTGGTATCGGAGGGATTGTCGGGAGACGGGTGGTATTCATTCTGTCTGCAGAGGAAGGATCGTAAGGGGTATGTGACGGCTGAGTCAGAGGAAGAGAGGATCCATTATGCATGTGATGCGGCGGCACCTGCCGCAGTACTGTCCATAACAGGCGCCGCAGGAGACGGGGACATTCGTTATACGGCATCCGAGGCGTATGTGGCTGCAGATGTGCCGGCGGATGACATGAGCGGGATCCGGTCTGTCCGGTACCGTTTGCTCCGTGCGGATCTGAGGGATGACCGGGATCTGACAGATATTATGCTGTCTGCAGGAGAGTGGCAGGATCCGGGATCATCCCTGCAGGCGAAGCTCATACAGGAGGGAATCTGCCGGATCGAATGGGAAGTGTCAGATGGGGTCGGCAACACGAACCGTACAATCAGTCCCCTGATCCTGGTCGATCACACAGCTCCACAGGTCACGGTCGGGGGTGTGACAGACAACAGCTCCCATGCGGGGGAGGTCATAATCACTGTCGCCTGCAGGGATGCGGCTTACCGCCAGGGATCCCTGAGCGCACACGTGAGCGCAGCCCATCAGGGGCAGATTCCGGACAGTTTTGTGACAGCCAGCGATTCGCACGGTGCCACGATCCGTTTTTCGGATTTTCAGCACAGTGTGCAGGCAGATACCCGCTACACACTTGAGGTAAGAGCACAGGACCTTGCGGGAAATGAAACTGTCCGCAGGATCTCCTTTACCATAAACCGGTTCGGCTCCTCCTATCGCCTTGGAAAGCATACAGAAGAGAATCTTCGCACATACTACCACCAGGAACCTTTTGCAGTGTGCTTTACAGAGACGAATCCCGATCCGGTCACCAGCTCCCGGATCTGTATCCTGCGGGATGGCGTTCTTACCAGGCTGATTCCGGGAAGCGGGGACTGCTTTGTGAAGACTTCTATGAGCAGGGGCAGGTACAGATACTCCTATACGATTTCTGCAGATGCTTTCCGGAAAGAGGGAAGATATGAGGTGCTGCTGCTCTCGGAAGACGCAGCTGGCCATGCTTCGGACAGTGCATCGCAGGGTATTGCGGTACGCTTTGCCATCGACCGGACACATCCTCAATGCCGGATCTCCGGGATCCGTACAGGAGGAAAATATGATTCGGAAAAACTGACCGCGGTGCTGGAGATCAGTGACAATATCGCGCTGTCCGTAGTGCAGATCTACAGGAATTCCATCCTGTCCATGACGCTGGATGAGGATGCCATCGCTCAGGCCGGAGGAGTGGTCAAGCTGTCATTCGGGGAGAAGAAGGAATGGCAGACACTGCAGGTCCATGCGGCAGATCGTGCGGGAAATGACTACTGGACAGAAGAATATGTCTTCCTGGTGAGAAGAGGCCAAGCGCAAGGCACATCCAGCTTGCCAGGCAGTGGATCGAAACCTGGCGCAGCCGGCTTCAGAGTATACTCAGGCCAGGCAGCAGAAGGGCAGGGGGGAAAGGCCGCCTGATATACAATCCGGATGACCACCTGAAAGAGAACCTGAAAAGCATCAGCCGGCAGTACTCAGAAGGCGCGGGCAGCCTGAAAGAGGGCGGATCTGTCGTCCGTGCCGCAGATCTGCAGAGGAAGCATTTCCGGAATCTCCTCAGGGCATCAGCTGTTTTGCTTATAATGCCGCTTCTGTACCTGTTCATGCAGTACAGCAGAGACTGTACTGACCGAAGGAGAAGAGGAAAACCGGTTGACCGGACAGGGACAGACGGGTAAGATGCTCTCAGCGGACAGTTTCCGTGTCTGAGCGGGAGTGCGGATCATGAATCGAACAGGGCTGGTAAAGTGTATACAGGTATTCCTGCTGGGGGCAGTTCTGTCTCTGGCATGGGGGGCTGTCACAGGACTGCTGCATCTGGACAGGGTCTTTCCAAACCAGGGGCAGGAGGCTATGTTTGCTGTACGTCTGCCTGCACAGATCGCACTCTATGGCATCGGCAGCCCGATTCTCGAAGAAGTTCTGTTCAGAGGCCTCCTGTTCGGATTGCTCAGAAGAGTCCTGCCGGACAGGATCAGCGTCCTGATCACCTCAGCGCTGTTTGCGTTGTGGCATGGAAATATCCTGCAGATGCTCTATGCATTTCCCATGGGGCTGCTGTTTCAGTACCTTCTTCGAAGGGATGGATCGCTGGCCAGCCCCGTCTGCTGCCACTGCGGCGCGAATCTGACAGCGATCGTTGTAAGGGCTGTTATTACATAATAAATGCATATTCTTTCCATATCCCGGATTGACTTTTCACTCTCCCTCCGCTATTATTGCTGAGGTCTTACACATGTTAACCAGCAATAAAGGAGATTCATTTTATATGTATTCAATTGAAGATGTCAGACTGGAAGATCCGCAGATCGCTGAACTGATCGAAGCTGAGGTCACAAGGCAGAACAGCCATATTGAGCTGATCGCTTCTGAGAACTGGGTTTCGCATGCTGTTCTGGAGGCGATGGGAAGCCCGCTTACAAACAAATACGCGGAAGGCCTTCCGAAGCGTCGTTTCTACGGTGGATGCAGTGTTGTCGATGAGATCGAAAACATTGCGCGTGACAGGGCCAAGGAACTGTTTGGATGCACATGGGCGAATGTGCAGCCTCACTCCGGTGCACAGGCGAATATGGCAGTTGAGTTCGCACTTCTTCAGCCCGGCGACACGTTCATGGGTATGAATCTTTCAGAAGGAGGACATCTTTCTCACGGAAGCCCTGCTAATTTCTCCGGATCCTATTTCCACATGGTTCCCTATGGAGTATCTGACGCAGGCGTGATCGATTATGATGAGGTTGAGCGCATTGCCAAGGAATGCAGACCGAAACTGATCATCTGCGGAGCAAGTGCTTATCCGAGGACCATCGATTTTAAGAGATTCAGGGAGATCGCGGATGAGGTCGGCGCTTATCTGCTGGCAGATATCGCTCATATCGCAGGACTGGTTGCAACAGGTGTACATCCCAGCCCGTTCCCGTATGCGCATGTTGTGACAACGACTACGCACAAGACCCTGCGCGGACCGCGTGGAGGCATGATCCTCTCGTCAGCGGAATTCGGCAAGGAACACAAACTGAACAGAGGCGTATTCCCCGGAATCCAGGGCGGGCCTCTTGAGCATGTGATCGCAGCCAAGGCTGTCTGCTTCAAAGAAGCGATGCAGCCGGAGTTCACTCAGTACTGTGAGCAGATCGTGAAGAATGCAGCGGCTCTTGCAGACGGGCTGCTGAAGAGAGGGATCGATCTGGTATCCGGAGGGACGGACAATCATCTGATGCTCGTCGATCTGAGATCTGTTGGCAAGACCGGTGCGCAGGTTGAGGAAGATCTGGATGCTGTCGGCATCACTGCCAACAAGAACACAGTGCCCAGAGATCCGCAGAGTCCGATGGTCACCAGCGGACTTCGCCTCGGGACCCCGGCGGCAACGACCCGCGGCCTGAAGGAAGATGACTTCGATCAGGTAGCAGAAGTGATTGCTTCCGTGATCAAGGAAGGCGACGCGAAGGCGGATGCCTGCAGGCAGATTATCCAGGGAATCGTAGATAAATATCCTCTCGTCTGATTCAGGACAATTCGGATTACAGAAGTACAGCGGACCGTCTCCGGCCGCTGTACTTTTTTGACAGCCTATGTGGTTTTTGCTATAGTAAAGTAACTATAAGAAGGGTTGATGAAAGGAGGAAGAAGCTATGGGATCCAATGCTGTGGTCATAATTCCTGCGCTGAATCCGCCTGCGTCACTCGTTCAGTATGTCGGCAGTCTTGTGGATTGCGGGTTCTCCAGGATCGTGGTGGTCAACGACGGGAGCCGCACGGACAAGCTGCCTGTTTTCATGAAACTGAAACGTCTCGGTGCGGTCGTGATCGACCATGAGTCGAATCGGGGACAGGGAGCGTCCCTGCGCACCGGATTTCAATATTATCTGGAACATTTCCAGGGAGCGTCCGACGGTGTCATCACACTGAATGCGGACCGCCAGATCTACCCGGAAGATGCGGTGAAGATCGCTTCGTCCCTGCATAACGAACAGGCGATGGGTTCCTTTGCTCTGGTGGTCGGCACCCGGGATCTGAACGGAAAACTGGTAGGTGACTATGATTACCGCATGGGCGGGATCATGAAGCTCCTGTACCACATGCTCATGGGTGTGCACCTGAACGATCCGCTGTCCGGTGTGTTCGGTATTCCGGATCTCAGGATCCGCCAGTGCCTGGATATTGAGGGAGACGGGTTCGCCTATGTAACTTCCCTGACCATGTCCTTTGAAAAGATCGGATTCCTGCAGGTGCCGATCGAATATGTGCAGTATGAGGAGGGCGTGGAGCGGACCTTCCGGAAAGTGGCGGATACGATTCGTATCCTGTACACGATCTTCAAGAAGTTTATCCTGTATTCGATCACTTCGGTCAGTGCCTCCATACTGGACGTCATCATGTTCAGTATTTTTACCGGGATCACATTCCGCGGCAATCCGCTCGGGATCATCTATGGTACGATCTGTGCAAGACTGATCTCCGCGTCGGCAAACTATCTGCTGACCAAGCACTTTGTGTTCCATTTCAAGTCCGATTCGGCGCAGGGCACTACCAAGAGTGCAGGAGCATTCATGATTCTTTCAGCGGCACAATGCCTGTGTTCTGCGTTTGCAGTCAGTGCGATGAAAGCGCTGTTTGGCGGAAGCGCGGTCGGGTTCAAGGTGCTGGTTGATATGACGCTGTTCTTCATCAGTTATAAGCTTCAGCATAAATACATCTTCAAGGATGATCAGAAGAAGGAAGCTCCGGAACTGGAGGAGCAGAAGAGAATCGCACAGAAGCATGCCCAGGAGGAAGAGACTTCCCGGCAGCCGGATCAGGTACCGGACAGACCTGACCATGCATGACAATTGATTATCACGAAGGCGGTGCACTGTATGGTGCACCGCCTTCTTCAGTGTTTATCGCTTGTTGGATCTCACCCAGATATTCTGCTTCTCCGCCTCCCGGATCAGTTCGTCCCTGAACAGCGGGTGGGCGATGGAGATCAGTTTCTCCGCGCGTTCCCATGTGGTGAGACCGACCAGATTCACTACGCCGTATTCGGTGACGATATAATAAGCCTGGCTTCTCGGATCGGTGATAATGTCCCCGGAGAAATGAGGGACGATGTTGGATGTGCGGTTTCCGTTGCGGTCCACAAAGGAGGAGGTCAGGCAGATAAAGGACTTGCCGCCCCGGGAGATGGATGCTCCCGTCAGGAAATCCAGCTGCCCGCCGGTTCCGCTGATCTGCCGCTGTCCGACACTCTCTGCGCAGACCTGTCCGTACAGGTCCACTGCTATGCAGTTATTGATGGAGATCATATTGTCGATCTGTCCGATGATGTAGGGATCGTTGATGTAACTGAGGGGACAGGCCATGATACCGGGATTGTTGTCCACCCATTTATACAGTTCTTTTGATCCGAACACCATGCCCGTGGCGCCTTTCCCGCGGTGCATCTGCACCATCCGGTTGGTGAGCTTGCCGGCTTTGTGCAGTTCATAGTAGGCGTCGCCGCACAGCTCGGTGTGCATGCTCAGGTCTTTCAGATCGGATTCGGCCAGACGCTTGCCTATGATATTTGGCATGTTTCCGATTCCGAGCTGGAGCGTGGCTCCGGAGGGAATAAACGGAATGATGTGGTCGGCAATGAGCGTGTCTTCACTGGAAGGGGTGCCGGCGGGAAGTTCAAACAGCGGTCCGTGTTCCCCTTCCACGATCCGGTCTACCTCAGATACATGGATGACTTCATCAAAACCGCCGAGAATGCGCGGAAGGTTTTCATTTACCTCAACGATCACCAGGTCTGCCTTCTCCAGGATTCCCCGGGCGACTCCGGTGGCGCAGGACAGGTTGAAATAACCGTGCTCGTCCATGGGCGTTACGCTCATCATGGCGACATTGACAGTCAGGAAATGCTTGTAGTATTCAACGACCTGACGGAAGATCATCGGGATGAAATTGCACAGGCCGCGGTCGCACAGCGAGCGCTCATACGCAGAGAAATGCCAGCTGTTGTAGATGAAATGTTCTCTGGAAGGATCACATTCGGCGGCCATGACGGGGCCAAAGCCCAGATTGCCGCGGATCTTCACATCCGTAAGCTCATCCCGTCTTCTGGCAAGTGCCGCATCCAGCAGGGGAGGAAAACCCAGGTTGGATGTATAGTCGACCCAGTCGCCGCTTTTGACCAGCCGGACTGCTTCATCGGGAGTGGTCAGTTTGGAACGGTATTCATCATAAACATTCATGATCTTCTTCCTTGTCAGAACTGGTTTATTATCAAATGAATAAGACCGCCAGCTCACCTGAGCCCGCGGTCTGCTTCCTCTGCCTGATTGATATATTTCTGCAGGGAATCAAAAGCTCCCTTGTAGATGATTGTAAGAAGACGGTCGAGATGACGCAGCGCAGCCTGCAGCTGCTCCGGCGTGATCTTGCGGTCTCTCTGTGCGTCGGCAAGCTCGTCCAGATCAACAACGCGGACCCGCCCGTCTGGATAGACGACGACGTCTGCGAGAAGATCCGTGAATACATAGGTGTCAACGCCGTCTTCGAGCGTCTTTTCAGTCTGAATGATGTCGCAGTACCAGCTGATCAGCTGATCTTCGTGGTCATAGAATTTACTGACCTTAAAGCCGCGCTCAAGAAAATAGCAGGAATAACCGTGAGAGAGGGTCTTCTTGGGACGAAGTGTATTCCATTTTGTGATGATCACATCGTTATCTCTCTGAAGGAGAATGTCATCCTTCAGAAACACACACTCTTCGGGAATAATACGCTTGCGGTATAACTTTAATCCTTCCATTGGCGTGTACTTCCTTTGCTGTAGGACCGGGATGTCACTCAGATGCAGGATCATAAAAAAGATGCTTCTATTGTAGGATAACCGAAAGTATTTGTAAATGCGGGAAAATGGAAAAGAACGAACATTTTTCGGGCGGTATCGATCGTGTGCATGCTATATGTCTTGCGGGATGCGGCGGCATCGTGATATGCTGTCTAGAACAGTCTGTATTCCGGCCCCGGGTATGCCGGAAGCAGACCAGACATGGCTATGCAGTACAGATTATCGGAGGCAGATATGGTACAGAACGCAATCATCAGGCTGGTACAGTATGCCCTTTCAACAGGTTTGATCGAAAAGGAAGATGCGGTATACAGTGTCAATCATCTTCTGGAGATCCTTCAGATCGATTCGCTGGAGGAAGAGGCTGTGGAAGCAGTTCTTTCATTTGATCCGAAGGACAGGGATATGACGGGAGAACTTCCCGGGATCCTGGATGAGTTATGCAGCTACGCGGCTGACCAGGGAATGATCCCGCCCGAAAGCATTACGTACAGGGATCTGTTTGACACGAAGCTGATGGGTGCCCTTACGCCCAGACCGTCGTATGTCACATCCGTGTTCCGGAAGATGCTGGAAGAGGGTGGACCCTGTGCTGCTACAGAATGGTACTATAAGTTCAGCCAGGATACCAATTATATCCGCCGCGACCGGATCGCGAAGGATATGCGCTGGCTGGCTCCGACGCAGTACGGAGATCTGGACATCACCATCAACCTGAGCAAGCCTGAGAAGGATCCGAGGGCGATCGCCGCGGCTAAGTTTGCGGGGCAGACTGCGTATCCGAAGTGCCAGCTGTGCTATGAAAATGTAGGATACGCCGGCAGGGTGGACCATCCGGCCAGGGAAAACCACCGCGTGATCCCGATCACGATCGATGGGCAACCTTGGTGCCTGCAGTATTCCCCCTATGTCTATTACAATGAACACTGTATCGTGTTCAACAGCCGGCATGTTCCGATGATCATTGACAGGAGCGCATTCCGCAAGCTGTTTGATTTTGTGTCCCAGTTCCCGCACTATTTTGTCGGTTCCAATGCGGACCTTCCGATCGTCGGGGGAAGTATCCTTGCCCATGAGCATTTCCAGGGCGGACACTATGAATTCGCGATGGCGAAAGCGGAGGTGGAGAGGAAACTGGAATTCGCTGGTTATGAAGATGTGCAGGCGGGCATCGTGAAATGGCCGATGTCTGTCATCCGTCTCAGCTCTCCGGACATATCGAGAATTGTCGATCTTGCAGACAAAGTGCTCACGGCATGGAGAGAATACACTGACGAAGACGCTTTTATATTTGCGCAGACCGGTCAGGAGAAGCACAACACGATCACGCCAATCGCCAGGAAGCGCGGTGAGAACTATGAGCTTGACCTGGTGCTGAGAAACAATATCACAACAGAGGAACATCCGCTTGGCGTCTATCATCCGCATGCGTCCCTGCATCACATCAAGAAGGAAAACATCGGTCTGATCGAGGTCATGGGATGTGCGATCCTTCCTGCAAGACTGAAGAAAGAGATGGCGGATCTGAAGAAGGCCGTGCTGGAGGGAAGCGATTACCGCGCGGATGAAACGCTGGAGAAACATGCAGACTGGATGGATGATATCAGATCGAGATATGACGATCTGAACGAGAATAATATCGACGGGATCCTTCAGAAAGAGATCGGCGTCGTTTTTGCGAAGGTTCTGGAGGACGCGGGGGTCTATAAGCGCAATGAGAAAGGCGCGGCAGCGTTCCTGCGGTTTGTGGACTATGTAAACAGAACTTGACGGAAATTGCCGAATTGGGTAACATCTCATTTATCGGCAGATCACAGTAAGGAGTGTACAGCATGGGGAAAGATAAGAAATTTGTGGAAGAGATCACTTCGATGGAAGTGGATTTTGCACAGTGGTATACAGATGTAGTCAAGAAAGCGGAACTGACCGGTTATACACAGGTCAAGGGATGCATGGTCATCAAACCGGCAGGTTACGCGATCTGGGAGAATATCCAGGCTGAACTGGACCGCAGGTTCAAAGAGACAGGCGTGGAGAACGTATATCTCCCGATGCTGATCCCGGAGGGACTTCTCCAGAAGGAGAAGGATCATGTGGAAGGTTTTGCTCCGGAAGTTGCATGGGTCACCCATGGCGGGACCGAGCAGCTGGAAGAGCGTATGTGCGTAAGACCGACTTCTGAGACACTGTTCTCTGATTTCTATGCAAAGGATGTCCATTCCTACAGAGACCTTCCGAAGGTATACAATCAGTGGTGTTCGGTTCTTCGCTGGGAGAAGACGACCAGACCGTTCCTTCGTTCCAGAGAGTTCCTGTGGCAGGAAGGCCATACGGTTCATGCGACAGCTGAGGAAGCCGAGGAGCGCACGATCCAGATGCTGAACGTGTATGCGGATTTTGCGGAGGAGTTCCTCGCGATTCCGGTCGTACGCGGCAAAAAGACGGACAAGGAGAAGTTTGCAGGCGCGATCGCAACCTATACGATCGAGGCCCTGATGCATGATGGCAAAGCTCTGCAGTGTGGCACCAGCCACAACTTCGGTGACGGGTTTGCCCGGGCTTTCGAGATCCAGTATGTCAGTAAGGACAACAAGCCGGAATACTGCCACCAGACTTCCTGGGGCATGACGACCCGCATGATCGGTGCCATTATCATGGTACACGGCGATGACAGCGGACTGAAGCTTCCGCCCAGGGTTGCACCGGTTCAGGCGATGGTCATTCCGATCCAGCAGAAGAAGGGGAATGTTCTTGAGAAGGCGTGCGAGCTGAAGGATGCACTGTGTGCAGCAGGGATCCGCGCAAGGCTGGACGATTCAGACAAGAGTCCGGGATGGAAGTTCTCCGATCAGGAGATGAGAGGTATCCCGGTCCGCCTTGAGCTTGGCCCCAAGGATATTGAACAGGGACAGTGTGTCATCGTCCGCAGGGATACCCGCGAGAAGATCGTGGCTCCTCTTGAAGGGATCGGGCAGAAAGTATGCGAGGTCCTGGAACAGATCCAGAACGATATGTTCGAAGCTGCGAAGAGCCGTATGGAGAGTATGACCTACACTGCTTCCAGCAAGGAAGAGTTCAAAGAGATCGCTGACACCAAACCCGGATTCATCCGTTCGATGTGGTGCGGCTGTCGTGAGTGCGAAGAGGAGATCAAAGACCAGCTGGGCGGTGTTACGAGCAGATGCATGCCGTTTGAGCAGGAGCATCTTGCGGATACCTGCATCTGGTGCGGCAAGCCTGCCAAGACCATGATCTACTGGGGCAAGGCTTACTGATTCCTGCATAAAACAACAATACAGCAGCCTCAGTCCTGTATGGGACTGGGGCTTGCTTTGCAAAAGGCTTTATGAAAAGAGAAAAACTGTTTCAACTCAGACAGTCGCTGATCCTGCTGCTCACGGCGATCATATGGGGCGTGGCGTTTGTCGCCCAGAGCGTCGGCATGGAATATGTCGGTCCCTATACATTTATCGCGGTACGGTTTTCGCTGGGGGCTCTGACACTGCTCCCCGTGATCCTGCTGCAGGGCAGGTACACTGCCGGGGGAGGGGTGAACGGAGACTCGCAGCCTGATACTCGCGCAAAGTCGGGACCTGGACTGTGGATGGGAGGCATCCTGTGCGGAACCGCGCTGATGATCGCATCCAGCCTTCAGCAGTTCGGGATCATGAAGACGACTGTTGGCAAGGCCGGCTTCATCACAGCCATGTACATCATAATCGTACCGATCCTTGGGATCTTCATCGGGAAGAGGATCAGGCCTCTCATCTGGCTGTGCGTGCTGATCGCGGCAGTCGGACTGTACCTGCTGAGCATGAGCGGATCCTTTGTACTGCAGACCGGAGACGGGCTGTGTCTGGCGTGCGCGTTTGTGTTCGCAGTCCAGATCATGCTGATCGATCATTTTGTGGACGAAGTGGATGGCGTAAGGCTGTCTGCCATACAGTTCCTGACGGCATCGGTGCTCGGCACGGTGATGATGCTGCTCTTTGAGCATCCGTCCTGGAGAGCTCTCTATGAAGCGAGAGTATCTCTCCTGTACACTGGAATCATGAGTTCCGGTGTTGCCTACACCCTGCAGATCATCGGACAGAGAGGACTGAATCCGACGATTGCGTCGCTGATCATGAGTCTTGAATCCGTGATCGCTGCTGTGGCAGGGTTTATTTTCCTGCATCAGGCTTTCACTTCAAGGGAGCTGATCGGGTGTATACTGATGGCAGCTGCCATAGTTCTGGCACAGCTGCAGATATGATATGGAGGGTTTGGGCAGTATGAAAATGAAACTGGTTGTGATCGTTCTGAATAAGATCGAATGCATGGAGGAACTTCTGAAAGAATTCGCCGACCGGGGGCTGCCGGGAGCGACGATCCTGCAGTCCCATGGGATGATGCAGGAGCTGGGGGATGATGCGCAGATGCATTTTATGCTGTCTCTTCGGCATATCCTCAACCCGGAGCACAAGGAAAACCGTACGATCTTCATGGCAGCTGCTGAAGACAAGGTTCCTGCGATTGTCAGTGCGGTCAACAAAGTGACCGGCGGACTGGACAAGAGCGACACGGGGATCCTGTTTACTGTACCGATCGATTATCTGACCGGCGTCGAGGTGAATGGTTCATGAACATTTCTCTGAATATGCTGATGAATCTCGGGATCATGATCCTTGCCGGAATCTTTATGGGCAGGCTGATGAAGCATCTCGGGTTTCCGAATGTTACAGGATATATGCTTGCAGGACTGCTTCTGGGACCCTATCTGCTCCCTGCGCTGGGATGTCCGATCTCGGTCCTGTCGGAAGGTTTTGTGAGCGGGATCAGTGTGATCACGGACGTTGCCCTCGGACTGATCGCCTTTTCAGTCGGCGGACAGCTTCATTTCTCATATATGAGAAGAGCGGGTAAGGCACCAGTCATACTGGCGCTGGTGGAATCCGTTGCCGCTGCTGTCTGTGTCAGCTTGGCGCTGATCCTGACGGGGAACGGACCCGGCATGGCACTGATCATGGGATCGATCGCAGCTGCGACCGCTCCGGCGGCGACGATCCTTGTGGTGCAGCAGTATCGCGCAAGAGGTCCTGTCACAAATCTGCTTCTCCAGGTGGTGGCTCTGGATGACGTGACAGCGCTTCTGCTGTATTCCATCTCTGCTGCGGTGATCAAACATTTCGGTGCGGAAGGAAAACAGATCCTGGCAGCTGTGCTCAAAGAGGTGCTGCGGTTTATAGAAGGAGCAGCGCTCGGACTTCTTCTTGCGATCCTGCTGCTGTTTGTGCTGCGCTTCTTCAGGAGAAGGAGCAACCGTCTTGCGATTGTATGCGGTTTCCTGTTTCTGGCGATTGGGGGTGCCCAGAGACTTGGGCTGAACGCACTGATCGTGTGTATGGTGATGGGAATGGCAATCGCGAATCTGAGTGCAGAGGCGGATGCGGTTCTGGAATGCGTGGAGCCGATCGCGGCACCGGTCTTCATACTGTTCTTTGTCGCATCGGGAGCCGGGCTTCCGGTCAACCTGCTCAGGTCTGTCGGGATCATCGGCCTTGTGTATATCCTTGCCAGATACACGGGCAAGATTCTGGGAACACTGCTCGGAGGCGCGCTCACCGGAACGGACCGCAGACAGTGTCTGCACCTTGGTCCCTGCCTGCTGCCTCAGGCCGGAATCGCCATAGGCCTCACGCTTGCAGCCGGCAGTGTGCTGCCGAAACATGCGTCGAATATACGCGCGATCGTGCTTACGGGCACGCTGATCTGTGAACTGATCGGACCGGCCGTGACCAGGCTGAGTCTGAAGAAAGCAGGAGAGATCAGTCCTTCTCCATGACATGGTTGACGCCCATGCTGAGGATCATCGCCACATGTTCATCATCCAGAGAATAGAAGATCGTCTTGCCGTCCCTGCGGGACTTCACAAGCTTGCCCTGCTTCAGCGTGCTGAGCTGATGGGAGATCGCACTCTGGGTCATGTCCAGCTGCTGGGCAATATCACTGACACACATCTCTTTATTCTGAAGAACATAAAGAATGCGGATCCTGGTCCGGTCTGCAAACAGTTTGTATAGATCACTTAATTCCTGAAACACTTCTTCCGGGAGCATTCTGATCGTCCTTTCTGAAACCGTGCGATGCTTATGTCCGGCGGCCCGTTATCCGGGCCGCCATGCGGTTTCAATATACCCTACAAATGAACGGCTGGTCAAGTGAGAACCGGCGCACCCCGGCGTCCGGGTGTTTGTCTCAGGCACATGCCTGTTCAGGCTCGTCGCCTGCCTTGCCTTTGCTGCGCATCCATCTGACGGTGCTTTCGCTCCTATAGATGCGTGGTCGCTTCGCACCGTCATGATGCTTGCAAAGTTCAGTCGGCTCCTAATGCCGTGTGCAGACATGTGCCGGAGGCAAGTTACGGGCGCCTGAACTTCACAGTTGAGCGGCTTTCGCCGTGATGGTATAATAGATAGACTTGAATCACAGATATTCGAAATGGGGGTTTTGCTATGAGGCTTGCTCAGCTTCTTGAGAACATAGAATATGAGGTGCTCTGCGGGAGCACGGATACAGAGATCACGGAGATCGTGAATGATTCCCGCAAAGTGAAGAAAGGGTGCGTTTTTCCCTGCATCAGAGGCGCTTCATTTGACGGACACAAGTTTGCCGGAGAGGTTGCAGCCAAAGGTGCCGCGGCAATCGTTGCCGAGGAGAAGGTTGAAGTTCCGGAAGGGGTTACAGTCATCCTTGTAAAGGATACCAGGATCGCAATGGCGAGAATGGCCTGTGCGTGGTATGGATACCCCGCGCAGAAGCTGAAGATGATCGGTGTGACCGGAACAAAGGGTAAGACGACCACGACTTACATGGTCAAGTCAATCCTGGAAGCGGCCGGACACAAGGTCGGGCTGATCGGTACGATCGAGACGCTGATCGGGACCACCAGGATTCCCAGCCTCAATACGACTCCGGAATCTCTTCTGCTTCAGGAGCTCCTTGCGAAAATGGTGAAGGCCGGGTGCGACGCGGTGGTCATGGAAGTCAGCTCCCAGGCACTGATGCTGCACCGGGTTGAGGGCATCCTGTTTGACATCGGCGTATTTACGAATATTTCAGCTGACCATATCGGACCTGCGGAGCATGCGTCCTTCGAAGATTACATGGAATGCAAGAGCAGGTTGTTTCGGATGTGCCGGAAGGGCATCTTCAACGGAGATGATATCCATCTCGGGAGGATCCTGGAAGGGCATACCTGCAGCGTTGAGACGTTCGGGCTTAATAAGACCAACGATCTGTATGCAGATGAGATCGAGCTGGTCTGCCGACCGGGCTATCTTGGGACGAAGTTCCATGTCAGGAGCGAAGAGGACTATGAGGTCACTACCGATATTCCCGGGAAGTTCTCTGTCTACAATGCACTGTGTGCGATCGCGATCTGCAGGCAGTTCGGTGTGACGAAGGAACAGCTCCAGACAGCACTTGCAGACGTCAAGGTCAAGGGAAGAGTTGAGATGGTCAAGGTGAGCGATGACTTCATCCTGATGATCGACTATGCCCACAATGCGATGGCTCTGGAGAGCATCCTGTCGACGCTCCGGGAATACCGGCCGTCCAGGATCGTCTGTGTGTTTGGCTGCGGAGGCAACCGGGCAAGGAGCCGCCGGTATGAGATGGGAGAGGTGTCCGGCAGACATGCTGATTTCACGATCCTGACCTCTGACAATCCGAGATATGAGAATCCGGAAGCGATCCTGGATGATATCGAGACCGGGATCCGCCGGACAAAAGGAAAATATATCCGTATTGCGGACCGCAGGGAGGCGATCGCCTACTCGATCCACAACGGCCAGCCGGGAGACGTAATCGTCCTGGCGGGAAAGGGACATGAAGATTACCAGGAGATCTGCGGCAAGAAGTATCCGATGGATGAGCGGGTCATTATCGCAGAAATCCTCGCAGAGGATGCGAAGAAGGGGAATTGATCCGGTTTTATGACGTATGCGGATGTGATCGTTGATATTACGGCAAAGGCGCTGGACCGCCCGTTCCAGTATCTGGTTCCGGAGGA
>OMSN01000308.1 GCA_900313765.1 uncultured Eubacteriales bacterium | reverse complement strand
TTCTTTCAGCCGGTCGAAGATCTCCAGGGAGCCGCCGGCCACACAGCCGGTTCCGCCGCACACCAGGATCTTCTTTGTCTCTCTTGCCAGTGCTTTCTCGCACTGCGCACGACATGCTCTCAGATCATCCAAAGAATGAAGTTTATTCACTGTGCGTCTCCTCCCTTCTCCAGTTCTGCACGCAGCTCTTTGACCAGCTCCGATGCTTTCTCCGGTGTCATCGCCGGATGGACTACTCCGTTGACTGTCATTGCAGGTGCCAGACCGCATGCTCCCAGACATGAAACCGTCTCAACAGTGAAGTTCAGATCGTCCGTTGTCTTCTTGCCGCCTTCCAGTCCCAGTTCCTCACGAAGCTTGTCCAGCACTGCGAGCGATCCGCGGACATGACATGCGGTACCATCACAGCATCTGAGTACATATTTTCCCTTGGGTTCCAGGGAAAAGTTCTCGTAGAAGGTTGCCACTCCGTACAGTCTGGCTTCTCCTACTCCGATGGCGCGGGCTACATAAGGAAATACTTCCTTCGGCAGGTAGTGGTAATACTCCTGTATATCCTGCAGTATCGCGATCGTAGACAATTCATTCCTGGGGTGACGGTCCAGGATCTCATCTACGACCGTAAAGTCAAATGCCTGTTTCATGCTCTACCTCCTTGTCAATAGTGTGTCATCAGCAGCCTTAGCCCGATATAAAAAAAGTCCCTGAGAGCTCCCAGGGACTCATCATTCAAGCTGCAAAAATAGGAAAAACACTCATATTCAGTATACTTGTTTCAATGAGTATAGTCAATTAATAAACAAAGTCTGTGGAGGGTTTGGCAGGTTGTTTTACAGGCACTGGTCAGAGCTGCGTGGATTCTTTTCTTACGGTGCGTATATTTACCTGAACACTAATTTCAGGCCGCGTTGTAAACACTGTTCCAACCGGTACTTTCAACAGTAAACACCATTCATAGTTTCAATCATATAAAGAAAAAGGGGTAACAATCATGAAGAAAAAGAGTATTATCAGACGTTTCACCGACTTTATCAGACAGAGCTTCCGTGAGTATGACAAGACTGTTCAGTACGGAGCTGCACACAACATGATCATGGTGTTCCATGGACCGTATGACGTCAGAGCGGCGTTCTAATGGTAAGAACAGATTGGCATATATGCAAGTGCCTGCCCGATCATTCCTGATCAGGCAGGCACTTGCTTTTTCTGTACAGGTGTCAGACACCTGTTTTCAATCAATAATCGGATTCGTATGCATCATCCGGACTGCCGGAGATCGGGTCGTAGTCGTACAGGGTTGACCCGTCAGCGCCTGAGTAGGATCCATCCTGGTTATCCGTGTAGCGTATCCACTCTGATGAATAGTAATATCCGTCACTGTAAGGTGTCAGGGTTGTGGCGTTGCTGTTCGGCCAGTATGCGGTGAATCCGCTGGACAGGGGCTCATTGCCGGTGTAAGCCTGCGGCTTGTTGATAGTGAGCACCACGCCGTTAGATGACTGGAATTCATAGTCTGAGATCTGGGTGTAAACACCGCCCTCAGAGTTTACCCACTGTCCGTCTGTCCTCTTGTAGACAGTGACGGCTGCCCCGTCGATCTCATAGATCGTACGTGCCTCTCCGGTGAACTGTACGCTGTCGGAACCGGAAGAATTAGCCGGTGCCTTATCCGTCAGGAAGCTTGCGCTGATGTATCCGGTACCGCCATTGTAAGATACCTGATTCCAGCCAAGATCTGCGCCGTCCTTCTGTACCTTACCGGTGACATGCACGCTCGAGCCGGCACCGAGTCCGCCCAGGATCGTGTCGTTGGTGGAGTAACCCGCTCTGACATTCACGCCTGCAGTCGTGTACATGGTTGCATCCATGGGTACGATCGTGTAGCCGGCGGATGTCTCCTGCTGCTGTTTCTTTACAGCGAGCTTCGTATCATACTTCAGGACCTTCGCGGACATGATTGCCTTGCATACATCTTCGATCTTTGCAGCATCGACAACGGAACCCGTGATGATGAACACTTCATTCTGAGTGGATGCGATGGCCTGATATACATTCACATAATGGTCATCAGCGATCGCCATATCCGGAAGATCTTCGCCGTTGGAAAGATGTTCCAGAGTGATCAGGTTTGCACCATCACTGAAGGCAGCCCATGTAGCGGGATCTGCAATCTCTTTCCAGTTTTCATCCGGAAG
>OMSN01000032.1 GCA_900313765.1 uncultured Eubacteriales bacterium | reverse complement strand
CAGCGTGTCCGTTCCCTGGACGGTGATCCCTGCGTATTCGATATCAATCTCTATGACAAGAAGCTGGTGCCGGGACTCACCAAGGAGATCTGCATCCATTCCATCTATAACTATATCGAGAAAGATCTTGGGATGCCGATCATCATGAGCAAGCGCACCATCACCGTAGAGCGTGTTACGCAGATGGATGAGGACAGTCTGGATCTGAAAGGTTATGACACGCTTGCAGTTGTTACCGGGCAGACCTTCAACTCGGAAGGCGTCATGTTCGAATACACACAGACGCGCCATCGTCCGGATTATTTCACCTTCCAGACAACGGCCCTCCGCAATAAGAAGAAAGCCAACACAGATCAGGATAACGATTCCGGCTGGGACAGCTGATCGGATCCCGATTGTACCCTGTCTCCAGAATAACAGCAGCGCCGGAATCTCTCCGGCGCTGTTTCATTTATCTTTTGCTCAGAATTCCAGCACATTCACGAAGGACGTCCGCTCCTCTCCCAGCAGTTCCACCACCTTGTGCCTGTCAACGTGATGGAAATGGAATCCCACCCGTTCCATCACTTTCCTGGAAGCTTCATTTCCCTCATAGTAATCCGCCCAGACACGCGCAAGTCCAAGATGCTCCCTGCCATGCTTCAGAACCGCATTCGCAGCTTCTGTCATAATGCCGCTGTGCCAGAACGGTTCAGCGAGCCAGTATCCCAGATCTGCCTCCAGCTGCAGTCCCTCAGGAAGAGCCGCTGCCGGATCGTTCCGGCAAAAGGATCTGTCCCGTTGGCTGTCCGGCAGAGAGCTGTCCTTCCCGCCGTCCGTTTCATACAGGTGTCCATGCAGCGTACAGCACAGCGGATCTTCACTCTTTCTTTCATCAAAATAAGAGATCAGGGAACCGTCCGGCCCTGTGATCCTGAAATTCTGCAGTCCGACGGATCCTATGGGGGCAGAAGTGTCCCTCAGTACGATCGCATAGATCTCAGGGCGGGTAAGTACATCCCGGATCACCCTTCGGCTGTCCGCAACATCCGTATGCGGGGGCCATCCGGCGGGAGGTCCTATCTTCGGATTCCTTGCATATTCATAGAGATCTGCGGCATCCTCCGGAAGCCAGGGACGAAGAAGCAGCCTGTCTGTCACGATGCAGTTGTGTTCCCGGAGCACTGCCTGCAGCAGTTCTCCCTGACGGTAGACCAGCTTCATGGAAAAGAACGGAAACTCCCGCCCCATGATCATGGACAGAAACAGGCGGTCTCCCACCCAGTGCGGAATGTGTGTCAGTTCACTGACGGGGAGCCATTCCAGTTCCCCCTCATCGCAGTCCTTCAGCCGCACCTGAGGATCTCCCGGGGTACTTTTTGCGTTCTTTACACAGGTGCCCTCTGCATCATGGAATCCGGTCACCACGAACAGGTGCATGTATTCCATATCTTCATCGATCGAGACGAAAGTGACGATGCCGCAATATCGATATTCATCGATCAGAAGGCCTGTCTCCTCATACACTTCCCGGCGCATGCATTCTTCCGGACTCTCACCCCACTCAAACTTTCCCCCGACACCGATCCACTTGTCATGATTGATGTCGTTCTTCTTCCGGGTCCTGTGGAGCATCAGGACACAGTCGTCCTTGATAATATGAACCAACGAAGTCTCGTTCACGGATCCGCACCTCTCTGTTCATGGTTTAAGCCTTCAGGAATCTCATGCATTTCATTATATGGGACTTCCCGATGCCGGGCAAGGCATAGTATAATGCGACCAGGTTATTCATTTTACGAGGTATACGATATGAGCATCAGAAGAGCACAGGAACATGATATTGAAGACATTCTCCGGCTGCTGGTCGAAGTGAACATGGTTCACCATACGATCCGGCCCGACCTGTTCAAGGGACCGGCCACAAAATACAATGCGCAGGAGCTGGCAGAGAAACTGCAGGATGACCGCGAACCGATCTTCGTGTTCACAGACGACGAAGACAGGCTCCTGGGATATATCTTCTGTCAGGAAGAGGTGGTGCAGGAATCTCCTCTTCGCACAGGCATCCGGACTCTCTACATCGACGATCTGTGCGTGGATGAGAGATCCCGCGGCCAGCATGTCGGAAAGGCGCTCTATGAGTACGTTCTGGACTACGCGAAGAAGAACGGCTTCTACAACGTCACTCTTCATGTCTGGGGCGGAAATGACGCCGCCCTGAAGTTCTACAGAAAAATGGGCATGTCCGATCAGTACATCTGCCTGGAGCAGATTCTTCCGGACTGAAGAGGACAGGTTCTACAACAGGAGGAATAAATATGGATACCACTCTTTACCAGACTTACCTGGCAATTCTCAGGGCCGAACTGGTCCCTGCCATGGGGTGGACGGAACCGATCGCGATTGCATACGCTGCCGCACTGGCGGCGCAGACACTTGGTGCTGTCCCGGAGGGTGTCGATATCCTGTCCAGCCCCAATATCATCAAGAATGTAAAAAGTGTTGTCGTTCCCCACACCGGAGGACTGCAGGGCATTCAGGCGGCGGCCGCCGCCGGGATCATTTCGGGGCAGGCGGACCGCAGGCTGGAGGTTCTCTCAGATATCACGCCTGAGCAGATCGTGCGGATCAAAGAATATCTGGAGAATACGCCTATATCCTCAGGGAGATCAGAGAGGGAATTCATCTTCGACATCCAGGTCCGCGTTCACGCCGGCAGTCATACCGCATTCTGTGAGATCGCCGGCTCCCATACCAATGTGATCCGGCTGGAGAAGGATGACCAGATCCTTATTCAGGCCGAATACTGCGAGGATGATGAAAATGATACCGGCAGTGACGGCGCTCCGGACTATTCTCTATTGAATATTCAGTCCATCGTGGAATTTGCAGACTGTGTGAAGATGGAAGATGTGCAAGAAACGCTGGACGCACAGATTGAATACAATACTGCGATCTCGGAGGCAGGTCTTCGGGACCACTGGGGTGCTGAAGTGGGCAGGGTGCTGATGCGCTCCTACGGCGCTTCCGTTCAGAACCGTGCCAAAGCTGCAGCAGCTGCAGCTTCCGATGCCAGGATGAGCGGCTGTGAACTTCCGGTCGTCATCAATTCCGGCAGCGGCAATCAGGGGATCACCTGCTCTCTTCCGGTCATTGTCTATGGCAGGGAGATCAGAGTCAACCATGAGACCCTGCTGCGCGCTCTCGTAGTATCCAACCTGGTGACCATCCATCTGAAAACAGGGATCGGCAGACTCTCTGCCTACTGCGGTGCCACTTCGGCAGGATGCGGTGCAGGAGCCGGCATCACCTATCTGTACGGCGGCAAATACGATGAGATCTCGCATACGGTTGTCAATGCGATCGCCATTGATTCAGGCATGATCTGCGACGGCGCGAAACCCAGCTGCGCAGCCAAGATCGCATCCGCCGTTGAAGCAGGACTGCTGGGATGGCAGATGCAGACCCAGGGAAGCGAATTCTTCAGCGGTGACGGTATCGTCACGAAAGGCGTCGAGAATACGATCCGGAATGTAGGGCGGGTCGCCCGCATCGGCATGGCAGGAACAGACCGCGAGATCATTGATATCATGATCCGCAACTGCTGATGCCGCCGGCTATCTGGGCATGAACCTCTCGAAGATGCTCAGGCCGCCTTCCTTATCCACATTTGCCATCTGCCTGTGGTTCTTGATTGTCCAGTTCACCTGTTTGACGCCCAGGCGGTGGCGAAGGCGCATGATGAGATTTCTCCTGTCCCGGAACTTGCTGGATATAAAGTCCGGCCTGGACAGGATATCCGGAGCGCCGCACCACATACCAAAGGTCATGATATACCCCCACTTGCGGACAGCCTCCCTGCTCCTGCAGAAGTTCTCAGTAAGCTGTCCCCGTATCACATCCGGACGGTTCTTCCTGAGCCAGTAGACTACCCTGGGATCAAAACTCTCTATGCAGTAATTCAACGTCGGATAGCGGTCAACCGCCTCCATGACAGCTCTGCACAGCTCTTTTACATTTTTCTCAGCCTTCAGTTCGATGATCAGCGGCAGATGCAGCCTGCCTCCATCTTCCTGTCTTGAATCTTCCCTGTCCGTCTGCGCCTTCCTGGATGTATACAGATCCAGGACCTGTGTAAATTCCGGGATCCGGTTCTTCGTTCCCAGAAGCGGCAGCTGACGGATCTGGTCCATGGTAAGATTCTCGATCTCCTCATTGACTCCGCATACACGGAACAGACTTGTATCGTGGTAAACCGCCAGTCTCCCGTCCGCAGTCAGATGAACATCCAGTTCTGCGCCAAAACCATACCGGACAGCCATCCGGAACCTCTTTCCATCCCGTTTCCATTCCTCGATATCCTGGCGCCACAGTGGCGCAGGCAGAGGGACCGGCACCTTCACAGATGCCGAGAGCGGCTGATGAAACAGCCCTCTGTGCGCATACCGGAACCCGGTCAGATTATCCCATGTATTGTTTTTCTTCTTCCTGTGTCCGCTCATATCATTTCCCGCATCTTTTCAAGAACGCCTCAGCAGTCTCATTGCATTCAGGATGCACAGGATCAGCACTCCCACATCCCCGAAGATCGCCATCCACATATTGGCAACTCCCAGAACACTCAGGATCAGGATCACGACCTTAACCGCGATCGCGAAGATGATGTTCGCATGGATGATCCCCAGCGTCTTGCGGGCGATCTTCACTGTCTGAGCGATCTTCCCGATGTCATCATCCATCAGGACGATATCTGCTGCCTCAATTGCCGCATCCGATCCCAGCGATCCCATGGCGATCCCCACATCAGAGCGCATCAGAACCGGCGCATCATTGATCCCGTCTCCCACAAATGCAAGTTTACCGCTTCCGCTCCCGGATTGCATCAGTTTTTCGATCTGATCCACCTTATCCCCCGGAAGAAGCTGGGCATGAACTTCATCAATCCCGATCCTGCGGGCAACCTCTTCAGCAGCCTCCCTGCGGTCTCCCGTCAGCATGACGCTTCTGCGGATACCCGCAGCTTTCATATCACGGATCGCAGCCTGTGCCCCTTCTTTAATGGTATCGGAGATGATGATGGTTCCTGCATATTTCCCGCTGCAGGCAACATGAACCACAGTGCCTCCGGTACCGGGGTCTTCTGCCTCGATACCTCTGCTGCGCATCAGTTTCGCATTTCCGGCCAGGATCTCCCGTCCGTCCGCAACGGTCCTGACTCCATGGCCTGCAATCTCTTCCATCTCGCCGATGCGCGCCGCGTCGACCGGCCGGCCGTACGCTGCCCTGACCGATTCCGCAATGGGATGTGTGGAATAATACTCGGCGCATACCGCCAGTTCCAGAAGAGCGTCCTTCGCCTCATCGGAAGTATCTCCGCCGGAAGGAAGGATACTGCTCACTTTGAACTCACCCTTCGTCAATGTCCCCGTCTTATCGAAAACGATCGTCCTGACCTGGGAGAGTGCTTCCAGATAGTTGCTTCCTTTCACCAGCACACCGATCCTCGACGCGGCACCGATCCCTCCGAAGAAGCCCAGCGGAACAGAGATGACCAGCGCACAGGGGCAGGAGACAACAAGGAAGATGCAGGCCCTGCGGATCCAGGAGACCCAGACATCCAGTCCTCCGCCCAGAACAAGCGGCGGGACCAGCGCAAGCACCAGTGCGCCGATCGTAACGATCGGAGTGTAAACATGCGCGAATCTTGTCACGAAGTTCTCGACCCTGGTCTTTTTCTCGGTGGCGGTTTCCACCATCTCCAGGATCCTCGCGACCGTAGACTCCTCGTAAGCTTTCGTTGTGCGGACCTTCAGCGTTCCCTGTCCGTTCACACAGCCCGAGATCACCATATCGCCGCATTTCGCACTGCGAGGAACCGGTTCCCCGGTCAGTGCCGATGTATCGATCAGTGACTCCCCTTCCAGGACTTCTCCGTCCAGCGGAATCCGGTCCCCCGGCCGGATCACAATGATCTCTCCGACCTCAACTTCATCCGGATCCACCTCTTCGATCTCATCGTCCCGCTCCACGAAGGCCATCTCAGGCGCAATGCTCATAAGATCCGCAATCGAATCACGGCTCCTGCCCGTCGCATAATTCTGGAACAGTTCCCCTGTCTGATACAGCAGCATAACAGCCACCGCCTCCGGATATTCACCGATTCCAAAGGCGCCGAAGGTTGCGATCATCATCAGGAAGTTCTCATCGAATACATCCCCCCGGGAGATATTGCGCAGTGATTTCAGGATGACATCGTACCCGACGATCAGATACGGTACCAGCGCAAATAAGAGTCCGATCCACCATCGCCTGCCTTCAAACGCACCGACATGGACCAGAACTTCCAGAACCACAAATAGCACTGCGGCAATAAGGATCCTCGCAAGCCATTTTTTCTGCTTTTTACTCAGTTTCATAGTTTTCTCCATGACGGGGCTTCCCGCCATTTTCCAGCTTCAGATATTTCTCCGGTATTCTTTCAGGATAAAGAAAGCCGGATACGCAGACGCATCCGGCTCCATGCTCTACTGCTTCAGGCAGGAGTGACTTCCATATCAGGTTCCAGCTTACGGCAGACCGCCAGGACTGCTTTCTCGACCTGTTCGATCTGTCCCTCCTCTGCTTCGAAGGTCAGCTTCTGCATCATATAGTTCACCTTCGCTGAAGTTACGCCATCCACGGCCTTGACAGCCTCCTCCAGTTTCATTGCGCAGTTTGCACAGTCAATCTCATTCAGTTTGTATTTTTTCTTCATGTCAGTCCCTCCGCCCATATTTGTTCATTCGTTCATATGAATGAATGTTCATATGTTCTGCAGACATAATACTACCGATGGGAACAAAATGCAATACCCCTTAGAAAAAAACTATTCGATTCAGATCTGTTTCAATGAAAAATGGTCATCGGACGGCTGCAGCGAGCATGCGGAGGGCATCATTCATTGCCTGGGCGCGCACCTCATTTCGCTCTCCCAGGTATCTGTGCTCCTCCACCACAGTCTGTCCCCGGTAAAAGCATCCAAGGAATACATGCCCCACAGAAGTGTCCTCCGGTCCGGATGCCGGTCCCGCATATCCGGTTGCAGACAGGCAGGCAGCTGCGTCGGCTTTTTCCGCACCGCCCTGTGCCATTTCACAGGCACTCTGGCGGCTCACGGCAGTCCACTGTTCCAGAGTGGATGCCTGCACTCCGACCATCTCCCGCTTTGCTTCATCACTGTATGTGACATATGCTCTCCTGAGCACATCCGAACTTCCCGGGATGTCGGCGATCCTCGCCGATATCATCCCGGCCGTAAGAGATTCCACGGTCGTCACCAGTTCGCCCCGCTGCCTGAGCTGATCCAGTACCCGGGCGAGTTCAGAATCCGTAAACGCAGGGCGTATCTCATCATAGTCTCTCAGATCCGTCAGTCTGTCTGTCATGCCGGTCCCTTTCTGTCTTTTCTGTAATTGAAAGAGTTCCCTGCCGCCCCGGGCAGGGAACCATGTTCAGGTCATGAATCTGTTTGATCCGGATCATGCGGCTTACTTATTCCGCTTCTGTCTCTGCTGCCGCATCCAGAACCGGAACATAATCCGTGCTTCCGAAATATTCCTCGGCAAATCCGTTCAGGGTGCCGTCTTCGATCAGGGACTTGAGAGCGCCGTTTACATCGTCGATCAGCGCCTGTCCCTCATCCGTCCTGGATGCAAGGATATAAGTCGACTCGATATCAGCACCATCTGCAAATTCAGCCTGATCTTCCGGTGTCAGGAAGAAAGTCTTCAGTGCATAGGGCTTCTCTGCATTCAGTGTATCGAAGGTCAGCTTGTTGAGATACATGAAATCATACTTGCCGTCTTCCAGTTCTGTCAGCAGTACGGAATAGTCTGCTTCCGAATAGTTGATCTTGATATCCGCACCTGTACGTGCATTGTAATTCTCCATCTGGGTAACGCCGATAGTCCCTGTCAGATCGACGACAGACTTGCCTGCAAAATCCGCCAGTGACTGGATCTCATCATTGTCCTCTCTCACTACCACAACATTGCGGTCCAGCAGATAAGGATCAGAGAAGAGATATTTCTCTTTTCTCTCCTCGGTGGACTTGAGGCAGTTGATTCCCAGGTCATATCTGCCCGCATCAATACCGGTCAGGATCGATGAAAACTCCGTGACCTCCAGGTCCAGTTCATACTGGGGAAGCCTTTCAAAGATCGCCTTGATGACTTCAATATCATAGCCCGTAACCTCTCCGTCGTCTCCCAGATAAGAATAAGGTTTCGGCATTGCCGCATTGGCAACATGGATCGTTGTCACTTCATCCGCCGCAGCCAGGCTGAGGCTGCCCGCAAGCAGAGTAACCGATAAGATTGCTGCAAGAGCTGCAGCCAGTTTCTGAATCCTCATAATATCTCCTCCTCTTTGAAAACGGATCATTATCCAACTGGGGTCATTATACATGGAGCATTCAAAAAAAGAAATTAGAGAATCCTTATATCCCGTCATAAGCATTTTCTATAAGAAGATCAGAATTCCCATTAGACACATGGGGCATAAACCTTTACAATAGTAACGCAGTGAAATTCTGAAAGGATAGATTCATGGCTAATTTGTTTGACGTCAAGCTCGTATTCAGTGAGATCCCGTCACTTCTGAGGTATCTGCCGACCACTCTGTGGCTGACACTGGTCGCTCTCCTTATCGGGCTTGCGCTGGGCTTGCTGATTGCCCTCATTCGAATAAAAAAGATACCCGTTCTGACACAGCTGTCGATCGCATTTGTCTCTCTCATCCGAGGGACACCGATCATCGTCCAGCTGTACATCTCCTATTTCGGTATCCCGATCGCGCTGAAGTATATCAACTATTACAACGGAACTGACTACGATGTAAATGCGATTCCGGGAATCGTATTTGCAATGGCTGCTCTCGGGCTGAATCAGGCCGCGTTTGACTCTGAGACGATCCGCTCCGCAATCCAGTCTGTGGAACCCGGGCAGATTGATGCAGCCCGATCGATGGGTATGACCGGTTTCCAGGTTCTCAGGAGGGTCATCATACCGCAGGCAGGTTCTGTTGCGCTCCTGCCGCTGGGCAATTCCGTGATCTCCCTGATCAAGGGGACTTCTCTGGCGTTCACCTGCTCTGTTGTAGAGATCACCGCAGCAGGCAAGATCCTTGCGGGACGCAATTATCGGTATTTTGAAGTGTACTGTTCCCTGGCAATCATCTATTGGGTGATTACGTTCCTGCTGGAGCGTCTTATCAAATGGCTCGAGACGCTGGTGACGGTTCCTGAGAATGCGCCTGAGCTCGATTCCCAGGGGAATCTTCACATCCGAAGGGGCAAGAGGGAGAAGGTGATCCCCGCTTCCACGCTCGGCTTGGAAGCATATCTCCCGGCAGACCGTCCCGGAAACGGAGGCGCTGTATGAGTTATATAGAGATCAGGGGACTGAGCAAACGTTTTGGAAACAATGTCGTGCTGGATCAGGTAGACCTGGATATAGAAAAAGGAGATGTGATCGCACTGATCGGTCCCTCCGGCACCGGAAAGTCCACCCTTCTGCGCTGCCTGAATCTTCTGGAGAGGCCTGAATCAGGGACGGTCCGTATAGACGGAAAAACCTATGACCTGACAACGCACAGTTCAAAAGAGATCAACGAACTGCGAAGACACACCGAGATGGTCTTCCAGCAGTTCAATCTGTTCAAGCAGAAAAATGCCCTCCAGAATGTCATGGAAGGACTCACCGTTGTAAAAAGACTGGATGAAAAAACTGCAAAGGAAATCGCTCTGCGTCACCTGATAAAGGTTGGTATGGCAGACCGTCTGTTCCATTATCCCAGACACCTGTCCGGGGGACAGCAGCAGCGCGTTGCCATCGCCCGTGCCCTGGCCATGGATCCGCTTCTTCTGCTCATGGACGAGCCTACATCTGCACTGGATCCGGAACTGGTTGGCGAGGTGCTCCAGACAGTGCGCAGCGCAGCCCAGGATGGCAATACGATCCTTCTGGTAACCCACGAGATGCCGTTTGTACGAAGTGTTGCAAAGAGAATTCTCTTCCTGGAGAACGGCAAGATAGTAGCGGACGGCTCCGCTGCTGAGATCTTCGAGAACCCGTCCAACGAAAGGCTGCGCAGGTTCCTGGACAACATCAATATGCTCGACATGTAGAAAGGAATACAATTATGGATATCACTTTTTCCGAAAGATCCCAAAAATTCCAGGCAGGCATCTTCGCTGTTCTGAATGAGAAGAAGATGAAACTCGAAAAGGCCGGAAAGACCATCTACAACCTGTCGGTCGGTACGCCTGATTTCAAGACCGCTCCGCATATTATGGAAGCTGTGTCCAGAGCAGCACTGGATCCGGAGAATTATAAATATGCCCTGACAGACCGCCCCTTCCTGAAGGAGGCTGTCCGCAAGTTCTATCAGAGACGATTCAGCGTAGATCTGGCAGATGATGAGATCATGACGATCAGCGGCTCCCAGGAAGGGATGGCGCATATCGCTCTCGCCATGTGCAATCCCGGCGATACAGTACTGGTCCCGGACCCGGGCTATCCGATCTTCTCCATCGGTCCGCAGCTGTGTGATGCCCATGCAGTGACTTACGAGCTGAAGAGCGACAATGACTATCTGATCGACTTCTCCACGATCCCGGAAGAGGTCGCAGATCAGGCAAGGTATATCCTTGTCTCCTATCCGCTGAACCCGGTCTGTGCAGTGGCGGATGACGCATTTTACACAGAACTGATCGCATGGGCATCTAAGCATCAGGTGACAGTCATTCACGACAATGCCTATTCTGATATCATATACGGAGGCCGCACAGGGAAGTCCTTCCTGTCCTATCCGGGAGCGAAAGAAGTCGGCGTCGAGTTCTATTCCCTGTCCAAGTCCTACAACATGACAGGCTGCAGAACTTCTCTGGTTCTTGGAAACCGTGATATCATCAGGACCTTCTCCAATGTGAGAAGCCAGTTTGACTATGGCATGTTCCTTCCGCTTCAGTACGGCATCGCCGCGGCTCTGAACGGACCGCAGGACAGCGTCGCGCAGCAGTGCCGCGACTACGAAGACCGGATGAAAACACTCTGCGGCGGCCTGCGGGAGATCGGATGGGATGTCCCGGATTCGAAGGGTACTATGTTCGTCTGGGCAAAGCTTCCGGAAGGATACGATGACTCTGCAGCCTTTACCATGGAACTGATGGAGCGCTCCGGCGTGATCGTGACACCCGGTGCTTCCTTCGGTACTCTTGGCGAGGGATATGTCCGTATGGCCCTGGTTCTTCCACCCGAAAAAATGAAAGAGGCCGTATCCGCGATCCGCAGCTGCGGAATCCTGAATCCTGTCCGATAAGCAATCTTCCTGCTACGCATATAGGCAAAAAACACCGGATCCGTTCTCTCACGAACCCGGTGTTTCTTTTTATTTACGGGATAACCGCTCTGTCAGGAATTCTCCTCCTTACTTTACGGTTACGCTGGTGATATGCGGCTGCATGCCTTCATACCAGTACAGGAAGCCTTCCATATCGATGGTGTCGCCTGCCTTGAGTTCTTTCACTGCCTTATAGACATCGCTGTCCGGTCCGCACAGATAGGACTCAACGACGAAGGTGTAAACCTTACCATCCTTGGATGCGCTGAAGTACAGGTCATCGCCTTCACTGCCGGAACCATCCCAGCCATACATGAACGCTGCTTCTGCTTCAGCCTCGGTCTCATCGGAGCCTTCGCCTGCCGCAACAGCTTCCACGGTCATGCCGGTAAAGGCAACCTTCTGGTTCATGAAGATCTTGACTTCCTCTTCAGCGTCAAGAATATCGGTGATATCAACCGGTTCGGCAACATATTTTTCGCCTTCGATGATCTCAACTTCGGTCAGATCGTCATCTGCAACGACCTCAACTTCGCCAGCCCATTCGCTCTTGTATCCGCTTACTCTGATCTTTGTGCCTTCTTCAAGCCTCTCATACACTTCCGGGGAAACCGGGATATCATACAGGAAGTATCCGCCATCCTCATCCTGTGTATAGAGGGTAGCTGTATCACATCCAAGATTCGTGTTGCCTTCCCACAGTGCCTGCTTTGCCTGCACATAGGTCTCGATGACGACCGGATCGTCAACCTCGGCTACCGCATAGTCGCCATAGTTCATAACGTCGCTTGCTGCTTCCGCTTCGGTCATCATGGTCTCAACAGCTTCTTCCGCCTCAGTCAGAAGAGTTTCAATAGCTTCTTCGACCTCAGTCTCAACAGCCGCTGCTGCTTCATCAGCTTCGGTCAGTGCCTCTGCCAGCGCCTCTTCCGCTTCGGTCATCGCTTCGCCGATAGCTTCCTCAGCCTCGGTCAGCAGTTCTTCGAGTTTCTCCTCTGCCTCAGCCTCGGTCAGTGCCTCTTCCGCTTCGGTCATCGCTTCGCCAATGACTTCCTCTGCCTCGGTCAGCAGTTCTTCGATGTTCTCCACTGCCTCAGTCTCGACGACGACTACTTCCGTCTCCTCGACAACTACTTCCGTCTCTTCGACTGGTGCTTCGGTCTCTACAACCGGTGCTTCGGTCTCTACAACCGGTGCTTCAGTCTCTACGACTGGTGCCTCGGTCTCTACAACCGGAGCCTCGGTCTCTACAACCGGTGCTTCGGTCTCTACGACCGGTGCTTCGGTCTCTACGACCGGTGCTTCGGTCTCTACGACCGGTGCTTCGGTCTCTACGACCGGTGCTTCAGTCTCTACTGCTGCTGCTTCGGTTTCTACAACCGGTGCTTCGGTCTCTACAGCCGGTGCTTCGGTTTCTACGACTGCTGCCGCTTGAGTCTCTGCGACTGCCGCTGCTTCAGAAACCGCCTCAGATGCCGCTTCAACAGCAGGCGCCTGTGTCTCTTTCGGCGCTTCTGTTTCCTTCTTCTTGCTGCTGCATCCGGTGAGAGCGAGAGCTGTCACAAGGAGAGCCGCCACTGCTACTCTGAATTTCTTCATAGTCCCTCTTCCTCCTAAATACATTGCACACACCCATGTGTAGACAAAAGTCAGTTTATTATACCAACTGCCAGATGTATAACTCAATACCTTTATCAATAAAAACAAGCCAAAAAAGACTGCAGCACATTTCTGCGCTGCAGTCCTTCCAATCCATTGTTGCATTTGTTTAAACGTTTGAAGCAATCTGCAGACAGTCACTTTCTCCTCGTCCGGATCCGGTCTGTGATCATGTACAGCCCGATCAGCACCCAGGCACCTGCCAGCAGGGCAAGCAATGTAATGGCTGTAACAGGAAGCGGTCCGAGATCTCTGGAGTTCTCGTCCGCACCTGACACCTCGATCTGATCCAGGTGATACAGTTTCTTCGTATTGTTGAACAGTTCTTTCAGATAGGAGTCGTCGATCTCCTTCTTTCTCCTTGCCCCCTTGCAGACATCCTCGATCAGATACCCTGCCGCATCGCGAAGCGAAGCAGATCCGTTGAAGACCGGTGTGACGAAAGTATCCTCTGTATGATCCATAATCAGTCTGGATGCGTCGATCTTGACCTGATAATGATCCTTTGTATCCGTCCCGGCTGCCGCCAGGTATTCCTGATACTCCTCCGACTGCTGTGCCTTGGATGTGACCGGCAGATACCCTTCCGTTCCGGAATAAGCGATCTGCACATCATTGGTCAGCAGATACTGGGTAAACAGCCAGCTTGCCAGTACCTCCTGCGGATCCGGTTTATTGAAGATACAGACCGACGGCCCCTGGGAGATCATCTGCAGATGATCCGGATCTGCCTGCGGAACCGGGCGTACCACCGTTTCAAACCGTACCAGTTTGTCCGGACTGATATCGACAAGCGGCGCATCCGACCCCATCCAGGTTGCGCCTGCGGTGGAATCGATGGCGAAAATGCACTGTCCGGCATTCAGGAAATTGGCCGGATAGCTGGAGATCTTGAATGTAGAGAATGCCCTGCTTCTGGCATGTGCCGAGATCTCCTGAAGCAGTTCCTTCGTCGTATCGTTGAACAGGAGGACCTCTCCTTCCGGAGTCGAGTAGCCTGCCCCGTACTGCTGCAGCATCTGGATCATCATGTTGTCAGTGGACTTGTACAGGAACGGGATCATGACATTCTGTCCGTTCACCTTGAAGGTGCCGTCCTTGTCCTTCTCCATCGCAGCCTCGGAAACCTCCCAGATGTAGTCCCATGTCAGCACATCAGGCACTTCATATCCCAGTTTCTCCACATAAGTCTTATTGATATAACATGCCTCTGTCGACCGCATAAAAGGCATCGCATACAGGTATCCATCGATCCGTCCTTCTTCGAAGAACTGTGGGATCACCTCATCCTGTTTCGGCCCGTCAAACTTCAACTGCGAGCCTCCCAGCCCGTACTTGTCGTCACCGACCAGGTCATCCAGGGGGACTACCACATTCTGACCGGTCTTATAGGTCGCAATGTGGTCCGGATACGTGATGCATACATTCGGGGTCGTCCCCGTGGAAATGTTTGTGATGACATCATTGTAGATGTCCCCGTAATTCGTATACAGGCGAAGATTCACCTTGATCTTTGGATACAGTTTCTCAAAACCTGCCACTGCCTCGTTGTAGATCTTCACCTGCGTCTTGTTGGTGTCATTCTTGGCCCAGAAGGTGATCTCATGAGGGGCATCTTCGTCAAATGTATCCGGCACCGCAAATGAAGTCGTGGAAACTCCTCCGTGGCACCCGCCAAGCAGCATGGCGCAGGCTGCGGCTGCAGCCGCGAGGATCAGGATCTTCCAATGTTTTCTCATCCTTTAGTCCCTCCTCTCAGCACGCCTGCCATGATCTTATTGCGGAAGAGCAGGAACAGAACGATCAGCGGGATCGATATGACCACGACAGCAGCCATCATAGCAGGGATATTCTCACGGCCGAATCCATTTTCACGGATCTCCTGTATTCCGTTGGAGACCAGATAATACTTCGGATCATCTGTGATCAGGCGCGGCCATACATAAGCGTTCCAGCACTCTATGACTTTCAGGATCACGATTGTGATGATCGTCGGCCTGCTGATCGGGACCAGCACTCGCAGCAGATACTTCAGATCACTGGTACCGTCCACTTTGGCAGCCAGATAGAGATTGTTCGGGACCATCTCGAAGTTCTCCTTGAGCAGGTATACATAGAACACCGACATGACCGAAGGCAGGATGAGACCGGGATAGGAGTTGCGCAGTCCGGCATTCGTGATGGTTACAAAGTTCGTGATGATGACGAGCTCATTGGGCAGCATCATCAGGGACAGGAACAGCGCAAACACCAGATTCTTTCCCCGGAACTGCAGTCTTGCGAAGGCAAATGCCGCCAGGACAGCCACCACGACCATGATCGCGGTTGTAAGCACCGCAAAGATCAGGGTGTTGAACAGGTAGCGCCCCAGGGGGACTGCCGTG
>OMSN01000147.1 GCA_900313765.1 uncultured Eubacteriales bacterium | reverse complement strand
CTCATACTCATGGCAGATAATGTAAGTGTTCCGGCTAGAACAATACCCAATACTTTCTTTGCTCTCATGTGTCTTCCTTCCTTTCTGTGTTTGTGTTGCCTGTACTACGTGTAACTGATAGATCTCTTTATCGCCCTTGAAGGGTGGTAAATACAGGGTGAAGAAGGTCAGTTTGACTTGGCGTCGATCATGACTGCAATCAGGATGACGATGCCCTTAATTACCGTCTGGTAATAAGTACTGACGTCCAGCAATGTCAGAATGTTGTTCAGCATGCCGATGATCAACGCGCCGACGATGGAGAACACGACCTTGCCCTGGCCGCCGCGAAGCGAGGTTCCGCCGATGACCGCAGCAGCAATGGCATCCATCTCATAGGACTGCCCTGCCAGCGGCTGCGCGGAGGAAAGCCTGGAGGTCATGATGATTCCGACCACAGAGGCCAGAAGTCCGCTGATTGCATAAGCAGCAGCTTTAACATTTTTCGTGTTTACACCAGAGAGATAGGCTGCTTCTTCGTTGCCGCCTATCGAGTAAATATGCCGTCCGAATGGCGTATTGTTCAGGACGTAATGCATGATGACAGCCAGGACCAGAAGGATGATGATCGGGACCTGGATTGTACCGAAGAGTTTGCCCCCGCCGATCATCTTAAACGCAGGGTTGCTTACACTGATGGGAGATCCGGTCGTCAGCAGATATGTGGTACCCCTGAAGATCGACATGGTCGCCAGAGTAACAATCATCGGCTGCAGATTCCATCTGGAAATGAATATGCCGTTCAGCGTTCCGATCGCCACGCCGATCACCAGCGCCACGATAACAGCGAGGACAGTGCTGTGACCGGCTCTGAGAAGCCATGCAGCTGCAGCACCGGAAAAAGCAAGAGTAGACCCGACTGAGATGTCGATCCCGCCTGTCAGGATAACGGTTGTCAGCGCAAGTGCCAGGATCGCATTCATGGATGTCTGGTTCAGGACATTCATGATATTATTGACCGTGAGGAACTTCCGGCTGAGACATTCTGCCACGATGATGAACACGATCATGATCAGTACAGGCCTGTATTTAGCCCAGATTTCAGAAAGCTTTTTTGTATTCATAGTGTTCTCTCCCATCATTTCATGACTGAGACATAATGATGCTCATGATCTTTTCCTGTGTTGCTTCCTCCCGGGTCAGTGTTCCCTTGATCCTGCCTTCATGCATGACCAGAATCTCGTCACTGATCCCCAGCACCTCCGGCATCTCGGAGGAAATGAGCAGTATCGCCTTTCCTTCCTGTTTCAGCCGGTTTGCCAGAATGTAGATCTCTTTCTTCGCGCCGACATCGATACCTCTGGTCGGCTCATCCAGGATCAGTACATCCGGCTCAGAGAGAAGCGCCTTCGCGATGACGACTTTCTGCTGATTACCGCCGGACAGGTTCCTGACCCGCTGGCGCAGGCTCGGCGTGCGTACGTTCAGGTCCTTCCTGTACTGCTCGCAGACTTCATTTTCCTTCTTCTTGTTAATCCGGGTCCCGGAAGTAAATCTGGCAAGAGACGAGATTGTCATGTTCGTTTTCACATCACTGCCCAGGATGACGCCGTCTCCTTTCCTGTCTTCCGAAACATAGAAGATCCCTTTGTCAATCGCTTCATGCGGATTCCGTATCTCAACATCCTTGCCTTTGAGCCGGATCTTTCCTGCTTCATGTGGGTAAACACCATAGATTGTTTTGGCAAGTTCCGTCCGCCCGGCTCCGGCCAGTCCTGCCACTCCCAGGATCTGTCCTTTTTTCAGGACAAATGAGACATCTTTTACATATTCGTTGGTCAGATTCTCAACCTGGAGGATCGTCTCATCCGTATCAAGAGGTTCGACATAAGGGAACTGATCTGTCAGTTTCCGGCCGACCATCATGCTGACCAGCTTCTCATTGTCAAGCTCACTGACAGGCACTTCATCGATATACTGTCCGTCACGGAAGATGGTGGCCCTCTCACAGATCTCAAAGACTTCCTTCAGACGATGAGTGATATAGACGATGCCCTTTCCCTTCTGCTTCAGATCCCTCACAATTCTGAACAGGCTGTCGACCTCTTCATCCGGCAGAGCGCCGGTGGGCTCATCCATGATGATGATCTGAGCTTCCAGGGAGAGTGCCTTCGCGATCTCCACCATCTGCTGCATCGCGATCGACAGTCCCTTGATCTCTCTCTCCGGATCCAGGGATACATTGATTGAATCGAGCAGTTCTCTTGTACGGGCGATCATAGCCTTCTTATCCAGACCGCCTCTGCCGTTTCGAAGTTCCCTGCCGAGAAAGATATTCTCATAGATCTTCATGTGAGGGATCAGATTCAGTTCCTGATGGATGATGCTGATCCCCTGCTCAGCCGCATCTCTGGAATTGCGGAAAGCGACCTCACGTCCTCCGTAGGTGATCGTTCCTTCATCCCTGGTATAGATCCCTGTCATTACCTTCATCAGAGTGCTTTTTCCCGCGCCGTTCTCGCCCAGGAGTGCCATGGCTTCGCCGGCATAGACGTTCAGGCTGACATCCTTCAGGGCCTGTACGCCTGGAAAAGCCTTGCTGATGCCTTCCATCCGCAGCAACCTTTCACCCACGTTCATGTACCTCCGCATCATAGGTCAATCGTTTGACTTGTTCCGTAAAAAAACAGGACACGCATCTGACACGCTGAATCCACAGCGGGACTCACACGGAGTCCCGCACCACCAGCACCGGTTTCAGCTTTACACTGTTTATCGCGTCCTTTTTGTCAATCATATCCAGCAGCATGGACGCTGCTTTTTCTCCTATTTCAAACCTCGGCTGCTGTACAGTAGTAAGCGCCGGGATTGTAAACTGTGACAGCGCGAGGTCATCAAACCCGATCAGACCGATCTGTCCGGGGACATCGATGTCCAGATCATGCAGAGCCTTAAGTGCACCGTATGCGACAAAGTCTGCGCCTGCGAATACTGCATCACACGTGTCCAGCTTCCCGTCATAAAACAGGTCCATGACCGCTTTGTATCCGTGCTCCGGACTGATCTGCGTCTCGAAGTAGATCAGACTCTCTTCCGGGTCAAGACCGGCTTCCACACATGCCTTTTTGCAGCCCTCATATCGTTCTGCCAGAGAGATCCTCTGGGGGAATCCAATGAAAGCAACCTTCTTCTTTCCTTTCCGGATCAGGTATTTCATTCCCAGATATCCGCCCTGCACATTATCCACGGACACAGTGTAGGTCTCTTCAGATCCGATCCGGTCTACACTGACGATCGGGACCCCGTATTCACTGCATTTCGGAGCGACATTCTGTCCGGTTCCCAGAAGAATCACACCATCGATATTCCGGTTGGTCAGTTCACGCAGATTCTCCTTCTCGATCTGTCCGTCGCTGCGCGAGTTGGATACGATACTGGAATATCCTCTGCTTCGCAGAACATTCTCCATCCCGGACAGGATATCCAGATAGAAGATATTCGACAGGTCCGAGACCACGATCCCGACAGAATGAGTCACACGCATCTTCAGGCTGCGCGCGATCAGGTTCGGCTGGTAATTCAGTTTCCTGACGGCAGCCTGGATCCGCTCGGCTGTCTCCAGCCGAACTCTCTTTTTCCCGTTCAGATAATAGGAAACGGTGCTGGGCGATACCCCTGCAAGTTGTGCCACGTCTTTCAATGATGTCATATGCATTCTCTCTCCAAGCAAATCATAGCATGAGCCATTTTGTTAGTCAATCGTTTGAACGTGTCGCAAAACAGATGTGCATGGTTATGCATCTTACGATAAAAAACAGACCGATATCCACTGTCATCCATCATTCCTTTCATCTGTCACTGCTGCCTATACAAATATGCGAGGGCAGGCAGACGAGAACGATTCACGATGAAAAGTCCGGAATCCCCCATGCAGAATGGGATTCCGGACTTTCGCTCTATTCTCTCAGAAGCACTTCTCTTTGCGCTCTTTCTTACACCGCTCAATATGTCCGCAGTGATAGCAAAGTTCGTTGTTACAGATTCCGTCATTTTCAAAATAAGACAGAATGTTATTAACGGTTGTCTCCGCTATGTTATTCAGCGCTTCCTCTGTCAGGAAGGCCTGATGAGATGTAACGATCACGTTGGGCATGGAGATCAGGCGGGCAAGCAGTTCATCGTTCAGGATATGACCGGAGCGGTCTTCAAAGAAGATATCTGCCTCCTCCTCATAGACATCCAGACAGGCCGCACCGACTTTACGTGCTTTGATGCCTTCCAGCAGTGCCTCCGTATCAATGAGTCCTCCTCTGGAAGTATTGATGATGACGATCCCCTTCTTCATCGTTTCGATGGCATCTGCATTGATCATGTGCCTTGTCTCGTCAGTCAGCGGACAATGCAGGGAAATAATATCACTGCTCCGAAACAGTTCTTCCAACGATACATACTTGATCCCACTGTCCTTTGCCGGAAAGAGATCATAGGCGATCACATTCATACCAAAGCCCCTGCAGATATCGATAAAGATCCGCCCGATCTTGCCGGTACCGATCACGCCCACAGTCTTTCCGTGAAGG
>OMSN01000187.1 GCA_900313765.1 uncultured Eubacteriales bacterium | reverse complement strand
TAATCGTAATAGACAGCTGCGGGGAACTGACGGATGATATGAAGGCATCCGGCCATTTCGTATCTGCTCCTCTGACGCTAGACGTGGATCAGTATCATTTTGTGGATGACGAGACCTTTGATCAGCAGGAGTTCCTGAAGAGAGTGAAAGAAAGCCCGAACTGTCCCAGAAGTGCATGTCCTTCTCCGGAACTGTACCGCAAATATTTTGAGCAGGATTATGATCATGTATATGCGATCACACTGTCCGCGGCGCTTTCCGGATCCTATAACAGCGCTGAAGTTGCCAGAGGCATGGTCCAGGAGGAGATGCCGGACAAGAAGATCTATGTGTTCAATTCCCGCTCCGCATCCATCGGCCAGACACTGATCGGCCGCAGGATCGCCGAGTATGAAGAGAAGGGACTTCCGTTTGAAGAGATCATAGAGAAGACGGAGGAATACATCGCATCGCAGACCACCTGGTTTGTGCTCGAGTCGCTGGATGCACTTCGCAAGAACGGACGCCTCTCTAATTTCAAGGCATTTGTAGCGACCGCGCTCAAGATCAAACCGATCTGTTCCTCTACGCCGGACGGAGAGATCCAGCAGGCGGGACAGGCGCGCGGCATCAACAGAGCTCTGGTCAAGATGGTGGAGATGGCTGCAGAGTCTGCAGAGCATATGGAAGACAAGGAGATCGCGGTTTCCCACGTCAACAACCCGGAGAGAGGGCAGATGGTCCTTGACGCCATCAAGGACAGAGTGAAGGCCAAGAACTATTTTGTGGAAAATGGAAGAGGCGTGACGAGCCTGTACTCCAGTGACGGAGGGATCATCCTGGTCCTGTAAGAGTTTTTCCTTGAAAAAGATACAGAATGTAGTATACTGGTTGAGTATGAAAAAACGGCATTCTGTATAAGAAGCCACGGGAATGGAGAGATAGATCATGAGTCAGGCAAAGGTTGACAGGTATAAGGAAGAGAAGAAGAATCGCAAGAAGATCATGGCGAAGGAGAAGAGGCAGTGGTTCCTCACACAGCTTGTCCTTGGACTTCTGGGCATTGCGATCGTTGGATGGATCGGTGTGAGTGCGTATCAGGCAATCACGGCTCCCTCGAAAGACGCGCCGGCAGAGGTGAAGAACTACACGCTGGACACTTCCGCACTGGATGATTATCTTGCTTCTCTTACCGAGGAGTAAGAACCGGCCGGGTCACAGGCCCTGATCAGTCGATTGACAATAAAAATGAGATAAAAGAGATCCTCCGGAGTTTTCCGGAGGATCTTTTCTGTTTCCGTCTGTATCGGTCTTTGTTATTTACCCTTATTCTTTCCCTGCATCTCGCTTACCATGCCCATGACCTTGTCATTGAAGTTGGCTTTGGCAGTTTCCTGGAGCTTCATAGCACGAACCTTCAGCGGCAGTCCGAAGAGGGTGATGAATCCGTCTGCATCATGGTGATCGTACAGGTCGCCGGTGGTGAAGGAAGCCAGAGATTCATTGTAGAGTGAGTAGGGGCTGGTGGTTCCGTTGCGGATGATGTTGCCCTTATACAGTTTGAACTTGACTTCGCCGGTGACGAACTGCTGTGTGGATTCTACAAATGCCTGGATCGCTTCGCGCAGCGGGGTGAACCATTTGCCTTCGTATACGGTCTGGGAGAGCTGGCTTGCGAGCCGCTTCTTATTCTCCATGGTCTCACGGTCGAGGCACAGCTCCTCGAGCTGATCGTGGGCTGCCATGAGGATCGTTCCGCCGGGAGTCTCATAGACACCGCGGCTCTTCATGCCGACTACACGGTTTTCCACGATGTCAATGATGCCGATGCCGTTCCTGCCGCCCAGTTCATTCAGAGTGCGGATGATATCAGCGACTTTCATGGCCTTGCCGTTGATGGTCTTCGGCACACCTTTCTCGAAGGTCATGGTCACTTCGGTCATCTCGTCCGGTGCGTCCTGAGGCGTGACGGAGAGGACCAGAAGGCTCTCATAGTTGGGTGCCAGGGACGGATCTTCCAGTTCCAGGCCTTCATGGCTGATGTGCCACAGGTTTCTGTCGCGGGAATACCCCTTGCCCATGGAGAAGGGAAGATTGATACCATGACTCTTGCAGTATTCGATCTCATCTTCACGGCTTTCCATTGTCCAGATATCTGTCATGCGCCAGGGGGCGATGACTTTGATGTCCGGTGCCAGAGCCTTGATACCCAGTTCAAAGCGGATCTGGTCATTTCCCTTGCCGGTAGCGCCGTGACAGATCGCCACTGCATCTTCCTTGCGGGCGATCTCGACGAGCTTCTTGGCGATCGCCGGACGGGCCATGGAAGTTCCGAGGAGATATGCGTGCTCATAGACCGCGCCGGCCTGCACACAGGGCATGATGAAATCTTCACAGAATTCATCCACGATATCTTCGATGTAGAGCTTGCTGGCGCCGCTGGAGAGTGCTCTTTCCTCCAGACCGTCCAGTTCCTCTTCCTGTCCGCAGTCTACGCAGACGCAGACCACATCATAATCGAAGTTCTCCTTCAGCCACGGGATCATGGCTGTTGTGTCGAGTCCTCCGGAATATGCAAGTATAACTTTTTCCTTCGCCATAGTATCTAACCTCCTGAAAAAAACGTATCTGGTCGTTACTATAGCGCGGTCAGAATAAATATTCAAGTATAAAATAGTGAATATCACGATGAATAATGCATAAATGTATAATATACATCGAATATGCATATTTTATAGATAAAAACACTTTACTTTGCACTTTATCTGGTGTAGGATGGTGCAGACAACGCAGCTTCAGGGCTGCGTTACATGTGATGATTATACGGTTTTTCCGTTTATCCATCCGTTGATCTGAAGGAAATGACAGAAGGAGACAGTATATGATTAAGGCCGGGATCATTGGTTCCACAGGTTATGCAGGCGCTGAGATCGTCCGCCTGCTTCTTCAGCACCCGGAAGCGGAGATCGTCTGGTACGGATCACGCAGCTATGTCGACCAGAACTATGCGGATATCTACCGCAATATGTTTGAGCTGGTAGATGAAAAGTGCATGAACGATGACATGGATACGCTGGCAAAGAAGGCGGATGTTATCTTTACTGCAACTCCTCAGGGGCTGTGTTCCTCACTTGTCAATGAGGATGTGCTTGCCGAGGCGAAGATCATCGATCTGAGCGCTGACTTCAGGCTGAAGAGACTGGATGTCTATGAGAAATGGTACAAGAGAACCCATGAGGCTCCGCAGTATATTCAGGAAGCAGTCTATGGTCTGTGTGAGGTCAACCGGGAACAGATTGCCTCAGCAAGGATCGTTGCCAACCCCGGATGTTACACAACCACTTCGATCCTGACACTGTATCCGCTGGTAGCGGACGGACTGATCGATCCGGATACCATCATAATCGACGCGAAGTCCGGAACATCGGGAGCCGGCAGAAGCACCAAGGAAGAATCTATCGACTACGGCGCAGGTCTGACCATAGAGGCAAAGACCGGCGACCGTGTTGAAAAGGGAATGACTCTCGGATATCTGTACACAAACAGAGAGGACGCCGTCAAGCCAGTTTAAAAAGTCGATCATGGAATTGCACTCCTTTTCTGATTTTTTGAATCGTGCAACAGTCGAGCTCACCAGACGGCAAATGAAAAAAGCAGTGGTCCGGAAACCACTGCCTCAACACGCAAACCAATGAGTCAATAGCTCCTCTACACATTCATGTAGGAGTATGCAGCCTGTTCGACTGCATCCCAACTC
>OMSN01000134.1 GCA_900313765.1 uncultured Eubacteriales bacterium | reverse complement strand
TTGCCGTTCAATAAATGAAACAAGGAGGTAAATATGGCTGTTATCACCATTGACGGGGTAAAGCTCAACGTACCGGACGGAGCCAATGTTCTTGACTGCGCGCTCGAGAACGGTATCTACATTCCCCACCTGTGTCATCACAAGGATCTGAATCCGCTCGGATCCTGCCGGATGTGCATCGTTGAACTGGAAGGGCAGGAGGGAGTAGTGACATCCTGTACCCTGAAGGCAAAGGATGGTATGGTCATCCATACAAAGACGGAAGAGGTGACCCGTCTTCGCATGCTTGCGCTGGAACTGCTTCTTGCCGGACATCCGGAAGACTGCTCAACATGTCCCAAGTACGGCAACTGCGAACTGCAGATGCTCATTCAGTACATTGGACCGAAGACGGGACGTCTGAAGATGCGTGTGAAGGGATTCAAAGAGAATACCGCAAACCCGCTCATTGTCCATGACATGAACCGCTGTGTGCTCTGCGGCCGCTGTGTGCGTGCCTGCAACGAACTTCGCGGAGTCAAGGTACTGGATTATCATAAGAGGGGAATGGAGACCTACGTCGGAACGCTTCATGACAAACTGCTGGCTGACGCAGACTGCCGTTTCTGCCAGGCATGCGCAGAAGTATGTCCGACCGGCACGATCCGTGACAAACTGGCGACAACCGAGAAGAAGAGAGAAGACTACATCGTTCCCTGTAAGGCAGAGTGTCCTGCTCATGCAGAGATTCCCCGTTATCTGAGAGCGGCTAAGGAAGGCGACATGGAGAAGGCAATCGCCATCATCCGTGAGAAGCTTCCGATTCCCCGCATTCTTGGCTATATCTGCACGCAGGCCTGTGCGACGCAGTGTAAGAGAAACTGCCTGTCGGATCCGATGTCGATCCGCCTGATCAAGCGCTATGCTGCAGATAAGGACATCGAGCATAAGTGGAGAGCAAGGTCCAAACAGCTTCCGGATACCGGCAAGAAGGTATGCGTTGTCGGTGCGGGACCTGCCGGACTGTCGGCTGCTTACTATCTGCGCAAGCAGGGCCATGATGTGACGATCAAGGAAGCAATGCCCACCGCAGGCGGAACCACCGCATACGGAATTCCGGCTTACCGTCTTCCGAGAGATGTGATCGCCCAGGAAGTAAAGATCATTGAAGAGCAGGGTGTTAAGATCGAGTGCGGCGTCAAGGTTACAAAACCGGCAGAACTGCTGAATGACTATGATGCAGTTCTGATGGCTGTCGGCGGTACCGTAGGCGTTCGTCTTGGAATGCCCGGCAATGATCTTCCCGGAGTGCTTCTGAACGCAGACTTCCTGCGTGACTGCTCCATGGGCAAAGAGACGGGCATGGGCAAGCATGTTATCGTTCTTGGCGGCGGCAATGTTGCGTTTGACTGCGCAAGATCTGCAGTTCGTCTCGGCGCGGAGACTGTCCACCTGGCCTGCCTGGAAGCACGTGAGAAGATGACTGCGGACGATGAAGAGATCGAGCAGGCACAGGAAGAGGGCATCGTTGTCCATCCTGCACAGACCTTCGAGCGGATCACCGGCGAAGACCATGTAACCGGCGTTGACTTTATGAAGGTGAAGGCATTCTACTTCGACGAAAACCGCAGAGCTGTCATCGAGAAGGAAGAGGGATCTGAGCTTCATATTGAAGGCGACACCGTTATCTTTGCAACCGGACAGAAACCGGATCTGAACGAGGAATCCGGATTCAAGCTGTTCCGCGGCGCATGGATCGTCGTCAATGACAACACGAACGACAAGCAGACATCGATCCCGGGCATCTTCGCAGCAGGCGACTGTGTATACGGAACCAAGTCCGTTGTCATGGCAGTCCAGTCCGGAAGAGAAGCAGCCAGCCAGATCGACAAGTATCTGGGCGGTGACGGAGATATCAGCGAAGTGCTGACGGATGACAAGCCGGGCGATCCCTATATCGGTGTGATCGAGGGCTTCGCAAATGAGAAGGCCTGCCAGCCGAAGATCGATCCCGCAGAAGAGAGGAAGGATAATTTCCGTCTCTTTGACCATGGCATCTGTGATGAAGATATCTGCAAGGAAGCAGGCCGCTGTCTGCAGTGTGACCTGAGACTGCAGATCCACCGTCCGCACACCTGGGGTGATTACGCGGATTCAAAGGAGGCGTGAAGATGAGTGCATATGCAAACGCAAAGGCTCTCGGAAGAGACGCCGTTCTGGACAAGATCGCGGCCCTGGATCTCTATGAGTCCGGTGTGTACCGTGAGAAACTGACCGATCACATCGCGAAGGCACAGGCAGCTGCCGCCGAAGAAGGCAGCGAGCTTGCTGCGGTAGCGGCTCTGAACAACGCGGATACCGACATGATTTATCTGGAACTCCTGAAGAAGGATCCGGAGAAGGTCCTGGAAGGCTGCGCGATCGCGGCGCTGGCAGCAGGGGCTGTCAAAGCCGTGCTCACAGTTCCGGAGAAGGAAACCGAACTGGCACAGTCTCTGCAGGAGAAGGCTGCCGCATGTGGAGTGGAAGTGGTCAGCGAGTTCATCAACATCCGTAAGAATCAGGCCAATCTGCTGGTTCACCTGGCAACCTGCGCGGATCTGGCGGATGCATTTGAGGACTGCTACGAAGCGGGGATCTATGTGTCCGTGAACGGAGAAGCGCTGAAGAAGGTTCCGGCTGACGCTAAGGTATCTGAGATTGTGGATCTGTCAGAAGCCAAGGCAGTGCAGGTGGGATATGCCTACTATACACCGCAGGAGTGCGAGGCGTCCGTAGGAGAACTCAATCCGGCAAACGGTGTGATCCGTGTGCTGACAGAGAAGAACTGTATCGTAGATGATGCGGCAAAGAAGCTTCTTGCAGACAGAGCCCAGAGCTGCGGCAAGTGTGTGTTCTGCCGTGAGGGACTGATCCAGCTCGAGTTCATGCAGACAGAGACGACCCAGGGAAGAGGAAAGATGGAATTCCTGGATCTGACCAAAGAGATCGGTGAGGCGATGTGCTTCTCAACGCCATGTTCCATGGGACAGCAGAGCGCGCGGATCGCACTCAGTGCGATGGCGAAGTTCGCTTCGGAGTACGAGGCGCACATCAAGAAGAAGAACTGTCCGGCAGGCGTCTGCCAGGCATTTGTCATGATCTATATCGATCCGACGGTCTGCACGGGCTGCGGCGACTGCCTGGATGTCTGCCCGAAGGACTGCATCGAAGGAAAACCGAAGTTCATCCATATGATCGATGAATTTGAATGCGACCGCTGCGGCAAGTGTGTGGAAGCATGTGAAGAAGAGTGCATCCACATTACGACCGGCAAGGTTCCGAAACTTCCGGACCGTCTGACCAAGGTTGGAAAGTTCAAGAAGAAGAGACATTAAGCGCGGGCAATGAGCCATTCCATGGCATATTTCAAAGCATTGTCCCAGTAGTCCCAGTCGTGGTCGCCCTCTGTGATATAACAGGGGGCGGAGAAACCACGGGACGCGGCATACTCGGCATATTCCCGGGAGGTGCGGCAGAAATAGTCATCCTCCCCGCATGCGAAGTACAGTTCCGGTTTCTCACATCCATTAGGGAAGGAGTCGAACACGGTCTTCAGATCGTACTCGGATCCCGGAAGAGTGCGAGGATGCATGAGCAGATGCGGCATGAGCGCGGGCGTCGCGGACTTGACGAACGCGGCGGAGAAACGGACATCCAGCGCGCCGGACAGGACGACGCATCTGGAGAACAGCTCCGGATGGCGCAGTGCAAGGCGGAGACTTCCATATCCGCCTATGGAGTAACCTCCGATAAAAGTGCTCTCTCTTTCCTCAGAGAGAGGAAGAAGGGCACGCAGTGCCGGCAGCAGTTCCAGAGTCAGGAATGTCTCATATCCTGCATCGGGGACCGGATCCACCCAGAAGGAATTCCCACCTTCGGGAAGGATCACTGCAAGACGGCAGGCATCGGCATATCTGGCTATGGATGTGTTCAGAAGGATCTCTTCCGGATCATTCTGCATTCCGTGCAGCAGCAGAAACGTCCCGCTGAGCTTCGGAAAAGGAGACTGACCGGGGATCTGTTCCAGCCCGGTTATGGACGGAATGAGGATATGAATCGTAGTATTTGTACCGAGTATCCGGGAAGGATAATGCAGTGTCAGGTGCGTCATCAGATGTCTCGCTTTCGGAATATGCAAAATTAACAGTTGATTTATCAGGAAACCATTGGTACCTTTATGTGTGTGGCTTGTTTAACCCACTGTGGCATACACGGGGTGCTGATAAGTATAACACATTTTACACCATAGTTACCCGCTGAGCAGAGCATATTATTTAAGGAGGAACAGATTCTATGATTACAAAGGTGGGCAAGTATATGAGAAGCGTTTCCATCATCGGTGTCGGATGCACGCCTTTCATGTACACAGTCGACAACCCGGAGACAGACGGCCTCACAGAAGGCGAGATGTTCGGGTATGCCGCCCTTCAGGCAATGGAAGATGCAGGGGTGAATCCCAGAGACGTGGATTTCTATTTCCATGGACAGGCAAGCCCTCTTGCAGGATCCAACTATCTGACCCCGAATATCCAGATCGGAAACTGGTTCGGTATGAAGGGGAAGGCTTCTATCCATCATTCCGAGGCCTGCTGTACCGGTTACTATGCACTGGAACAGGCGGTGAACGCAGTAGCCTCCGGCAAATACAACTGCGTGCTCTCTGGCTGCGTGGAATTCGGTGACTGTAATGCGGTTCCGAACCATCCGTACAAGAGAGAGAAGGTACCGATGGAGAAGTTCCTGCAGACCACGTCGTGGCTGTACGACCGCAATTACTGCAGAAGCATGATGGCAGGCCAGGAACTCATCTATGATGATGCTGCCGAGTACTATAAGAGAACCAACGGACTGACGGATGAGGAGATGGATGATACTCTCTGCTGGATGTCCATCAACAACAGAAAGAATGCTTCCAAGTGCGAGCTCGCAATCGAGCGCAAGACCTATGATGAGATCGCGAAAGAGCATGGATACAACAGTGCCATCGAATACATGAAGAGCCCGTTCAACCCGAGAACCGGCGATTTCCTGCGAATGTCCGGCATCGAGATCAAGTGTGACGGTGCGGCTGCGGTTCTCGTCTGCGCGACGGACATGATCGATGAACTGACCCATGGAAAGATGCAGCACAAACCGGT
>OMSN01000024.1 GCA_900313765.1 uncultured Eubacteriales bacterium | reverse complement strand
CTAAAAATATCTATAATTGTCGATGTAAGGAGTTTATACAAGTATGGTAAAACGATTGTCAATCAGCCTGATGGAGAGACTGTTTCTCATCAGGGATACAATTGAACATTCGCTTTTCTATGTTGCACTGGCAGGGATCGGGCTCTGTGCAATTCTTTTTCTTGCGATTCCGTCCACAATCTCTGCAAGAGATTCTTCTGCGAAGCCGGAAGATCTGACGATCACGCTGGCGGGTGCCGGAACGGAAAGCGCTTATGATGAACTGCTGCAGGATACCGTGAACACAGATCCGGTCTATGTGCAGCTGCTCAGAAGCTGCTGTGAGGAACTGGGCCGTGCATATGAGAAGGCACAGGAGAGTGCAGAACTGAGTGCTGCGCCGGTATCACCGATGGAGGCGGCGTCCTCGATCGGATACAGTGCGATCAATGCAGTGGAAAAGGAAAGAAGACTGTCCTATACGGACTATTCTACACTCCTTCAGATCGTGGAAGCGGAGTGCACGGGTGGGGATGAACGAAGCAAACAGTTTGTCGCATGCGTAGTCCTGAACAGGACGAGGGATGAACATTTCCCCGATACCGTCTACGATGTGGTGTGGCAGAGACTGGGCGGACAGGCACAGTTTTCCCCGACCCAGGACGGACGTATGGGTACACTGAAGATTACAGATACCACGATCCAGGCAGTTGAGAAAGCAATCTCAGGGGAAGATATATCCAGAGGCGCTCTGTTCTTCATAGCGAAAGAGCATGCATCCAAGGGCAATGTGGACTGGTTCGAATCAGAACTGGAATACCTGTTTGCCTACGGAGGACATGAGTTTTACAAGTTCAGGGAAGAATGAGCCGGCACACAGAATCCGGTAAAATAAACAGAATCGACTCTGCATGACAGGATCCGTTCAGGATCCTGTTTTTCCATGCTTGCCTGAAGTCCTGTTTTCGATTATTATTATGCAATAGTGGCCAATGAAAACAGAAAGATTGGAGTTTTGAGACTATGCAGATCATGTACAGAAGCACCCGCAGCAGCGACTTCAGAGTAACGGCATCACAGGCTGTCCTGCAGGGACTGGCACCGGACGGTGGACTGTTTGTTCCCGAGAAACTGCCGCGATGTGCCGGCGACTGGAATGCACTTGCATCCCAGACCTATCAGGAGACAGCGCTGCAGATCATGAGCCTGCTTCTTACCGACTATACCCAGGAAGAACTGCAGGGTTGTATCGACAGAGCATACGACAGCAAGTTCGATATACCGCAGATCACCTGCCTGAAAGAGACGGATGGCGTATGGTATCTGGAACTGTTCCATGGAGCGACGATCGCCTTCAAGGATATGGCGCTGTCGATCCTGCCGCATCTGATGACAACTGCCGCAGCCAAGAACGGCATTAAGGATGAGATCGTGATCCTGACGGCAACGTCCGGAGATACCGGCAAGGCGGCAATGGCCGGATTCGCTGATGTCCCGGGCACAAAGATCATCGTGTTTTATCCCAAGGGAGGCGTCAGCGCAGTACAGGAGAGGCAGATGCTCACCCAGAGAGGCGCGAATGTGCATGTGGTCGGCATCAACGGCAATTTTGACGATGCACAGTCTGCAGTGAAGAGGATCTTCTCAGATCCTGAGATGAAGGAGCGCATGGCTGCTTCAGGAAAGCGTTTCTCCAGCGCCAATTCGATCAATATCGGAAGACTGGTGCCGCAGATCGTATATTATTTCTACGCATACGGCCAGCTGGTGAAGGATGGCAGAGTATCCGCCGGTGATCCGATCAATATAACGGTTCCCACAGGTAACTTCGGCAACATCCTTGCTGCATATTATGCAAAGCAGATGGGGCTTCCGGTCAGGAAACTGATCTGTGCTTCCAATGAGAACAAGGTCCTGGTGGATTTCTTCCGGACCGGCGCATATGACCGCAACCGCAGTTTCCGGCTGACCTCCTCACCGTCCATGGATATTCTGATCTCCAGCAATCTGGAGAGACTGATCTATCAGAGCTGCAAAGAAGATCCGTCTGTAACAAAGAAGCTGATGGACAGCCTCGCTTCGTCCGGGGTATACCGGATCACAGAAGAGATGCAGGACTGCATGAAGGATTTCTACGGCAATTATGCCAGTGAGAAGGAGACTTCAGAGGAGATCGCCAGAGTATATGATTCTCATGGCTATGTGATCGACACCCATACGGCAGTGGCATCCAGGGTCTGCAGGAAGTACCAGGCAGAGACGGGAGACCACCTGCCCATGGTCATTGCATCCACGGCAAGCCCCTACAAGTTTGCAAGAACCGTAGTGTGTGCGATCCGTCCCGAACTGCAGAAGAAGACGGACTTCGAACTGATCGACGCACTGTTTGAGATCTCAGGAACCGCCATCCCGCAGGCAATCGAGGATATCAGGACTGCCCCGGTGCTTCACCACACCGTGGTTGATACACAGGATATGCCCGGAGAGATCGTCCGCTGGCTGGGTATCTGATGTGCAGCGGCGATGAGGATATGCAGCTGACAATATGACACGGCAGGTTCTGAACCTGTGACTAAAGAGAGGAAGAACAGTTATGAATACGAATTCAATCTTCGGGTTAATGGATATCCTGATCATTGGCGCAGGCCTCTATATTGTCTATGCCTGGTATCTTCTGAAGTTCAGGGGAGAGATCAAGGAGGGTGTCCTCGTGCCCCAGGGCTGGGCTTCCAGATGCAAGGATATAGACGGATACCGGAACTTTATAAGCAACAAGCTTCTCGCGCTTGCTGTGGTTGCCTTCCTCTCCGGCGGTGTTTGTCTGTACTCTGATTATGTCAAGCCTGTACCGGCATCCATTTATCTGGGAGTGACAGCGCTGTTCTTTATCGTGCTGATATGGTTTATCACGCAGACCAAGAAAGCGCAGACCCTTTTCTTTTATTCCTGAAAGCTACCGGCCGTCCGCGATGCAGGCGGCCGTTTCATTTCGTAAGAGCATCCTGGTAATGATATGAGAGAACAATACACACAGATCACACGCTCTGACATGCTTCAGATCCTCCCGGAGAGTCTGAGAAGGAAACTGGATGCAGAGGCTGAGCGGATCCTTGCACAGATCATTCAGATGATCAATTATTCCACAGACATCCGCATGGATTATGGTCCGGACCGTCTGTCTCTGAGCGCTGTGGATTCGGATGAACTGGCCAGACGCCTGTTTGAATACCAGCTGCAGGAGGAATCCCTTCTGAACGGTGTCTGCGGGATGAAGGTGCGGCATGGGAAGGACAATGAGTCCCTGACGCATTTTGTCCGAAAGAGGGCGGACCGTTCCCTGATCGACGACAATGAGAGAGAGGTTGTGAGAAGAGTCCGCAACCGTTACTTCCTGGAGAGCGGAACGACGAGAAACAGCGGCCCGGAATCTGGACGAAGGGACGCACGCAGGCAGGGCAGATACGCAGATGGCGGCTTCTACTGGCCGGATTACTATGAGATCTGCGGGATGCAGACGGACCGCAAAGGGCTGGGACGTACACTGCTCCTGGGCTATCTCCTCACACAGATCGGAAGAACCACCCGCATCCTCAGGGCAGCAGCTGCCAGATTCCAGCTGGAGAGCGCTCTGACGATGCTGGAACTGTTTGACTCCGTAGGGTTCGCGACGCCATCCCACATACCGGATCTGTTTCCGGAGGCAAGAAAACTGAAACGGCATTTTATCATTCATGTGGGCGGGACCAATACGGGCAAAACCTATGATTCCATGCGGATGCTGGCGCGCTCGTCCTCCGGCGTCTACCTGTGCCCTCTGCGGATGCTCGCCTACGAGGGGAGAGAGGTGATCCGCAGCCTGGGCGTTCCATGCTCCTTTGCAACAGGAGAGGAGAAGGAGATCGATCCCGGTGCCAGGCATATCTCGGAGACGATCGGAATGCTGGATTTCAGCCATCCGTATGAGTGTGCCGTGATCGATGAATGCCAGCTGATCTCGGGAGAAGACGGTTCGCTGTACACCAACGCGATCCTGGGCGTGAATGCAAAGACGGTATGCGTATGCTGCGCATACAGCGGCCTGGAGATCACAAAACGACTGATCGAACTGTGCGGTGATACCTGGGAAGTCATAGAGCATCACAGAACATCGGAATTGAAGTTCGAAGAGGATGAATATGACGGGCCGAGGAAGAACGATGCCTATATCGTATTCTCCAGACTCGGAGCCTATCAGATGGCAGAATGGCTGACGGACAGAGGGATGACCCCGTCCATCGTCTACGGCAAGCTCCCCTATGAAGTCAAAATGGAAGAGGCCAGGAAGTTTGAGGCCGGCGAGACGGACTGTCTGGTGGCTACGGATGCGATTGCCATCGGGCAGAATTACAACATCGAACGCATCGTATTTCGTGATGTCACCAAATTCATCAACCGCAGGGAGATCAGGCTGGATTCACAGACTGTAAAGCAGGTGGCAGGAAGGGCAGGCCGCTACGGGCGGTTTCCGGTGGGCTATGTCAATACGCTTCGGAGCGCTGACCGGGAGGAGATCCGATCCAAGCTGATGGAGGCAGACATTCCGTCATCGACGGCTCCGCTGGAGCTTCCGTCTTTCCTTGTTGAGAAAGACATCCCGCTGAGCCTGATCTATCGTGCCTGGACTTCCAGCGAGGCAGGTGATCCCTTTGTCAAGGCGGACACAGCAACACAGCTTGTGATCTGCCGGCTCATTGAAGATGAATTCAGTTCCATCAGCAAGGCGGACGAATACAGCCTTGCATCCCTGCCCCTGGACCTAAGAGACCGGCTGCAGATCGATTTCCTGAGGCAGCTGCTGGGAGCAATGCTTCGCCCTACAAGTGACAGGGAGTGGAAGGACCTGCTGCCGCAGCCCGAGAGGATCAGAGCCATGATGGCGTACCGGCCTCATCTTCGCGACTGCGAGAAACTATGCCGGGATATGGATCTCGCATCCAGTTTCTTCTACAAGATCCGCAGAGATGACCTGGCAGAATATGTCATCCATCTCAAACCCGCTGTCACAAAACGGATCGCGCAGATCATGGCGCAGGAAGTGCCTCAGAATCCACCCGGAGAGGATCCGGAGTATACAGAGGACACATCATCCTGGCCGGTTGCCTATATCTATCTGAGCCTCTCCGGCCAGACAGAGCGCAATACCGGCCGGTTCCCGGGGGGAGACCACGCGAAACTCTATTCCCACAGACTGGAGCAGTCCTTTGGAAATGAAGCTTCCTACATCGATTATTACTGTTACAAGAAGAAAGACAGAACACCGGATTACTGCCGCTTCGAACCGTATCTTCGCTATACGGTTAAACTGGATCCACAGTTCATCGTCTCCGATGAAGGCAGATACTACCTTGCAGAGAGATTTGAAGTGGTCCGCAGTGACTACAAAGAAGCAGCATCCCCGTACAGGGCACAGTCCTACCGGAACCGCAGCCACCGCAGGTCACGGCGCGGCCGCCGGTAATATGGTACAGGTGCGTGTCACATGAACAGAACAGGAGCAGACGGAATGACTTTATACAACAGGTGCGATATTCACACACATACATTGTTTTCGGGACATGCCTACAGCACGATCAATGAAAACGTTCAGGCAGCGGCAGCAGCCGGCCTGGAACTGCTCGGGTCTACGGATCATTTTTCAGCCATGCTGTTTCCGGACTATCGAAGCGGCAAGAATTATCAATACCTCTTCAGCGTCAAGGACTGGCCGAGAGCCTGGTCCGGGATCACGGTCCTTCGCGGTGTGGAGGCGGATATCGTCGATCCGGAAGGGAATCTGTTCGGAGAGGATATCCTGCTGGAGAAGAGGATTAACGGAGGTGCCTACAAAGAAGGAAAGAAGCCGAACCTGTACGGTATGGTGACCCGGAATCTGGACTACGTGATCGCCAGCATCCATGGGAAGGAATTCACCAGGGACATGACCCAGGCTCAGAATACGCAGATGTACCTGAATGCGCTCCGGCGGCCGGAGGTCTTTATGCTTGGCCATATCGGCAGGACAGGACTTGACATAGACATAGATGAGATCATCCTTGCCTCGAAGGAACTGAAGAAGCCGATCGAGATCAATGAACACAGTTTTCATTTCCCGGACAGCGGGATCGATTCCCGTTGCAGGAGGATCGCAGAGCGTTGTGCTGAGCTGGGGGAGAGTGTCGCGGTATCGACAGATGCGCATATCTGCTGCAATGTCGGTATAGTCAGCCAGACTCTGAAGATGCTGGAGGAGATCCATTTCCCACAGGAACTGATTGTGACGAAAGATAAAGAAACCTTCCTGCATGCATTGAAGGAAGCGGTCGGGACATTCAGATTATGAGCCGGTATACCTGTATTACAGACCTGGATCACCCGGGGCTGGAAGTGTTTACTCAGCTTCGTGAGCCCCAGCTGTATCATTATTATGAACCTTCTCCCGGCCTGTTTATCGCGGAGACGCCCAATGTGATCCGGCGCTGTGTCGCTGCCGGATACGAGCCGGTCTGCATGCTTGCCGAGGAATCTCTGGCAGATGAAGCCTGTGATATCCTCTCATCCTGGCCGGATACTCCGGTCTATGTCTGCCCTCTGGAGAGCATGAAGAAGATCACAGGCTTTGCCCTGACACACGGCATGCTCTGTTCCATGCGCCGAAGGGAACTTCCGGCGGCAGAGAATCTTCTTGAAGAGATCGAATCTGCAGCACTTGGGCATGCCGTAAGGCTTGCTGTGCTGGAAGGAGTGGTGAACCCTACCAATGTGGGGGCTATCTTTCGAAGCGCCGCAGCGCTCGGGATCAGTGCCGTGCTCCTGACACAGGACTGTGCAGATCCGCTGCAGAGAAGATGTGCAAGGGTGAGTATGGGAACCGTATTCCAGATCCCCTGGACTTTCGTGCCTGATGACTGGAACCGGCTTCTGCACACACATGGATACAGAACCGCTGCGATGGCTCTGGAGAGTGACAGTGTGCCGGTGTCGGATGAGAGGCTGAAACACGAGGCGAAGCTGGCAATCGTCCTCGGATCGGAAGGGTATGGACTGAAGAAGGAGACGATCCGGCAGAGTGATTACACCGTGCTGATCCCGATGGCACACGGTGTGGATTCCCTGAATGTGGCAGCCGCCGCGGCAGTCGCTTTCTGGGAAATTGTCAAATTTGTTTGAACATGTTAAGAAAGTATGTGATTTCCGTGGGAATATGTAACAGAAAATAGTTACATATGGTGTCGTTTTGCTAAAAATATCGATAAATATCGAAAAAAAACGCAATTGAACTTTACAAATATGTTACATTCGTGTAAAATCCGAAGTAACGACGTAAGGAGAAAATTGCAATGTTTTTAGAAAAACTTAAGGAAAATAAAAGCTACAGCAAAATAATCCTTCTCATTGCAGCTCTTATGCTGGTGATGGCACTTCTGCCGATGCACGCTCATGCAGCTTCCGCAGTGAAGACCCGGAAGATCAAGATGAGAGTGGGACAGAGTATCCAGCTTCAGCTCAAGGATGTAACAGAGAACCTGAATTGGAAGTCTCTGAATAAGAAGAAACTTAGCGTAGACAGTACCGGCCTTATCACTGCGAAGAGGAAGGGAACGGCTACGGTTCGTGTCAGATATAACGGTGTCAAGTACAACTTTATTGTCACGATCAATAAGAAAAAGAAGAATCAGAGTACCAATATTCGTACTGTCACTATGAAGTTGAAGAAGCCTGCAACATCTATTGTATCGACAGATGTAGCGGACGATGAAGAAGAACTGACTACTGCGAAGTATGCAGGGCTCAAGACAACAGCGACCGGCTCCTTTGCACAGAACAAGATTATTATGGTTGGTGATTCTCGTTTTGTCGGGATGAGTGCATCCATAAGTAATTCTTCTACCTGGATCGCTAAGATCAGTATGGGGCTGTCATGGCTTCAGGAAACGGCAGCGCCGAAACTTCTGAAGAGAAAACCAGCAAATATTGATGGTTGGGCAGTTGTATTCAATCTGGGTGTAAATGACCTCGGCAATGTGAACAATTATATTTCTTACATGAACGGACTCGGTGAGGAACTTCGTGCAAAAGGTGCAACGGTTTATTTCATGACGGTGAATCCGATCGACGATAAGACCGCTAAGAAGAAAGGCTATCAGGTTCGCAATGCATCTGTGATCGATTTCAATAAGAAGATGGTTGCAGGTCTCAGGGGATTCGGCATCATTGATACTTATGATGAACTGGTATTTGATGGCTTCTCAACCGTAGATGGTGTTCACTACACAGCAGATACATACAGGAAGATCTATTCCTACATGTACAAATACATTGGTGCATAAACCACACAGTGGAACGCATTTCTTCCTTGACAAATTGCATTTATTTACAGAGAATAATGCAGTGAGTGAGGAGGAATACAGCAATGGCAAGAAGCAATTTAAAACGAATGATAATAAAAGGCGGTATGACAGGTGTCATAGTCGCCTTTTTTATGTGCTGTGAAACGGCTGCAGAAGGCAGCAACCTGAAACTATGGGTCACGCCTGCAGGGGGCTATATCGAACAATCTGCGGTGCAGCAGCTTGCAGATGACTACCACGCAGCCAATTCTGATGTGAACATCGAGATAAGAATCCTGGATGCTGAAACAGGAGATGATGAGATCACAGCCGCAATGGGCACTGAAGATGCCCCGGATATCGTCCTGTCCTCCCCGGAGAGTATCGTGACAGAGTGGGGCTCTGCTGGATACATGGCCGATCTTCGATCACTGTGGGATGAGCAGGTAGAGAGAGAGATAGACGGAGAGATAAGAGAAGCCTGCGTCAGCAGGGATGGGATCTATTATCAGATGCCGCTGTTTAGAGATGTCTACACCATGGCGATTAATTATGATATCTTCAAAAAAACCAGTGTTCTCCAGTATCTGAATGAAGATGCTCATTCCTGGAAAGACAGCGGATTCATCGACTGTGTCCTTGTCATGCATGATTATTACCTTCAGAAAGAGGATAAAGATATCGTTGTCGGAAAGATTCCCTGCAAGGACAGGAGAGAACAGAGATTCTTCATGTCATTTATCACGAACCTGTCAAACGGACATCTTGTCAACGATGAAAGAACAGCTTATAAGATCAGCAGTTCTTCAATCCGGAACAGCTTCGCAATCCTGAGCAATCTGCGGGGCAAAGGGATCAGCTATGATACCAAGATGAGCAGTGAGGATGAAATGAACCGCTTTCTTGCGGGAAAACTCCCTATAACCTTTTTCTGGAGTTATTATAAGCATCAAAAGTTTGCAGATCAGGCTGATTTCATTGTGTTTCCCATGATGTATCCCAACTCTAAGAACATTCCCGTGCTGACCGGTGATATCTGTGGATTTGGGGTGGTGGACAACAAAGACGAGCAGAAGATCCAGGATGCGATGGAATTCGTCCGCTTTGTGACGGCAGATGCACAGGAATATGAGAAGGCAGTTTCTCTCTCAGGCTGCTTCCCTGTACGGAGCAGCGTGTACGGTGATTCTGTATCCGGACTGTATCGTACGGATGAAGACAGCAGGCTGTTTCGTTTCTTCATGGAATACTTTAAGGACTATGAAGCCACAATGCCTCTGTTTTCGGAGATGGAAGATGAGTGGTACGATCTTGTAAGGCAGATCGCAGGCGGCGGCAAGATCAAACCGCTTACTACTGCGATTGATGAAAAACTGAATAAGAAGTTGGAAGAAGATTACGGAATCGTAGAAGTTGTTTTGGAATAATTACCAATTATTACAAAAAAATTACAAAACACTTGACCAAACCGACTTTTCCATTTAAAATGTCGTTATATTCATTGTTATCGATCTGATTATACCGCAGGATTCTGCGGCTCAGTGGGGTCAGACGATTGTAATGTACGGGGCATTCTATTCTATGGAGGAGAGAGTTTGACCGGTTATCGAATATCAATCAGAAGATTTTGTATGACTGTGATCGTGTTTTGTATGATCACGCTCTCTGCTATGCCTGTTCTGAACATGGTGAACCATACAGCGTGGGCAGATCCGGATAACAGCTCTGCATCCAGAGCTTCAGCAAATGGGGTATTCCGGAAGAAAAAAGGGAACTGGTATTATCTGGTAGACGGACGGGCACAGAATGGCTGGATCACTGTCGGTACGCGTACTTACTTTGCCAGGAAGAAAGGGAAAGAGAAAGGCGTCCTCGTCAGGGGGTGGCTTAAGAAAGACGGAAAGTGGTATTATTTCCGTGAAAAAGGCAAAAAAGGCAAAGTCTGTTCCATGTGTGCAGACGGGACTTATAAGGTTAATGGGATCCAGTGTATATTCAACGCAGATGGTTCTTTTTCAAAATGCCAGAATGCCGGTGTGAAAAAGAATTTTATCCAGAAGATCGGGGAGATGGCCAGAGAGAATCAGGCGAAGAACAATATCCTCGCTTCGCTGGTAGTCGCACAGGCGTGCCTTGAAACAGGCTATGGGCGCTCTGTCTACCATAATAATCTGTTTGGGATCCGTTCCGGCCATGGGTACCGTCATTACAGTTCCTGGGAAAAAAGTCTGGAACACTACACCAGTTTCATGAAATCTTATCTTCCATATGTGTTCGGCGTGAGAAATTCATCCCGTGTATGCTCCATCGTCGGGAGCAGCGGCTATGCGTCTGCACGCAACTACGGCAGTATGCTGTATTCCATCATCCTTTCTCACGATCTGACAAGATTCAATAAATAAAAAAGTTTTGCTTGCCAAACCAAATCACAGCCGTTATAATAACCACGTTGTCGATAAGACAGCGCGCCGGAATAGCTCAGTCGGTAGAGCGACGCATTCGTAATGCGTAGGTCGCGGGTTCGAGTCCCATTTCCGGCTCTCAGAAGATCGTCAGTGCGGACGGCATGTCGATCTTCTTTTTTTTATTGCCGGAATGTAGTAAACTGTATGCATAACTGTTGTTGATAGACAGGAGGGATAACGATGAGTTCGGATATGCATACAAGTCTTGTGATCATGGCGGCCGGCATTGGAAGCCGTTTTGGACAGGGGATCAAACAGCTGACCCCGTTCGGGCCTTCCGGAGAGATCATCATGGATTATTCCATCTATGACGCGCTGAAAGCGGGATTCAACCGGGTCGTTTTTGTGATACGAAGAGATCTGGAGAAAGATTTCAGAGAAGTGATCGGCGACCGGATCGCATCCTATGCTGATGTGGCATACGTTTTTCAGGAGAAGGATGACCTTCCGGACGGATATAAAGTACCGGCAGGCCGCAGGAAACCATGGGGGACAGGACAGGCGATCCTCGCGTGCAGAGGTACTGTCAATGAACCATTCTGCGTGATCAATGCGGATGACTATTATGGACGGCAGGCGTTTGAGAACATTCACAGCTGGCTTGCAGGCGGCGGCGCGCGGACAGATGAAAATGTACAGCATATGTGCATGGCAGGGTTCATCCTACGCAACACACTGTCCGACAACGGCGGAGTCACAAGGGGACTGTGCCGTGTGGAGGAGGATGGATGCCTGAAAGAGATCCGTGAGACGAAGAATATCATCCGATATCAGGAAGGCGCCGCGATACAGGATGCAGACGGTTCAGTGCGCATCGTCGATCCGGACTGCGCTGTCTCCATGAACATGTGGGGATTCGGATGCGGATTCCTGGATGTACTGCATGACGGTTTTTCCCGCTTCCTGGGCAGCCATATCGGAGCGGAAGATGAGAATACGGCAGAATACCTTCTTCCGACGATTGTCGGTGAGATGCTGGAGAGGAAAGAGGCGCAGGTAAGTGTCCTTCCGACCAGTGACAGATGGTTTGGTGTTACCTACCAGGAAGATATTGAAGGCGTGCGGCAGAGTATCGCACAGCTGGTGGAGAAAGGTGTTTACCCTAGCGCTCTGTGGGCGTGAGCGGCAGTTAACAGTTATAAGATAAAGAGGGTTTTGAAGTATGAAGATCGGATTTGACAACAATAAGTATCTGAAGATCCAGTCAGAACATATCAAAGAGCGGATGGGACAGTTTGGAGACAAACTGTATCTGGAATTCGGCGGCAAGCTCTTTGACGATCTTCATGCGTCCCGCGTACTGCCCGGATTTGAACCGGACAGCAAGCTTCAGATGCTCATGCAGCTCAGCAGCATGGCTGAACTGATCATGGTCATCAGTGCCGCTGACATCGTCAAGAACAAGATGCGCGGCGATATCGGCATCCCCTATGATGAGGATGTTCTTCGCCTTGCCTCCAAATTCCAGGACAGAGGCCTGTAT
>OMSN01000165.1 GCA_900313765.1 uncultured Eubacteriales bacterium | reverse complement strand
TGATCAGTGAAACTGAAGGTTTTGGCGATGATTTCTACTATGATCCGGAGGAGGCTGACAGCCCTGCATATCTTGCGATTACCACTGATTATCAGGACGGTCTCGATGATCCGGTTACACTTGTGTGGTATGCAGGCCAGGGATCCGGTGGATATGATGATTCTGAATGGGGACCTTGGTATGTGCTCAGTGAGCCAACATGTACATCGCCGGGGATCATGCGCAGAGATCACATGTATGAAGAAGACTGGTATGAGGAGGATATCTTCGGCAGTCCTTTAGGCCACATATTCGGACCTGCAGTCGAGGCGGTTGCCCCAACTGTCTTTGCTCCAGGCAGGACAGAGAGTATCTGTTCAAGATGTGGAGCAGTTTTCCCAAGTGAGATTCCTAAACTCTCTTCCCATCTTGCATTAAATGCTTCAGGAACTGTACCACTGCAGATAAAAAAGTCATCATCAGCTATAGAGGCTGTGTCGATGGCTGCCGGAGACTATCTGCTGAGCGCGGATTCGTCAAATGCTAAACTTGGTCTGACAGTCGGTGTATCCGGTAATAAGGTCACAGTCAAGGCTGGAAAGAAGACCGGCAGCTCTGTCATAACTGTCAGGACAGCAGGAGGAGCCTCTGCTTCGTTCAAGGTAAAAGTCCAGAAGGGGAAGGTCGTGGCCAAAAAGGCTGCTGGATTCCCGAAAAATCTTACCCTTGTCAAGGGGCAGACGTATACTCTGAATCCGGTCATTACGCCGATCACGACACCTGATAAGCTGAAGTATTCCAGCAGCGCGAAGAAAGTAGCGTCAGTTTCAAAGTCCGGCGTTATCGTTGCAAAGAAGAAAGGTAAGGCGGTCATTACACTGAAAGTCGGGAAGAAGACCTTCAAGTGCAATATTAAAGTAAGTTAAATAGTGGGCAGACCCCATTACTGTAAAGTCCTCAGCATTGGCTGAGGACTTTCTTTGCTTTATATGTTACACTGTTTATGCATCCCAATATACATTTTATTAGGAGAGAATGATTATGAAGAAGTTAATTGCGATTGCTGTGACACTTACCTTCCTTCTGTGTGGCATGGCTGTCAATGCGCAGGAAGCGGAAACTGCTGACGGTCTCCATGCGTCGATTCAGCCTGTGACTGATTCGCCGGAGTGGGTGACGGATCTTCCGGAAGCGCAGGATGCGAGCCAGCTCTTTATCGTGGGTGGCCTTGGAATGGACAAGACGACTGCGACAGTTTCGATGCACCAGAAGGATGAGGACGGAAACTGGAAGCAGATCCTTTCAACGCCCGGCTATGTTGGAAAGTACGGAATGTGCCTGGATGAGGATCATGTGGAGGGCTGCGGCCAGACGCCGATCGGCACTTATCATTTTAACAAAGCTTTCGGCATCGCTGCTGACCCCGGATGTGCGCTGGACTATATCCAGGTGGATGATAACACCTACTGGTCCGGCGACCCTGACTGCAGCTACAATGAGATGGTCGATATCAGGGACTGCCCCGATCTTGTCATGGACGACAGTGAGCATATCGTAGACTATGAGTATCAGTATCAGTACTGCCTGAACATCAGCTTTAACGAGGATGGAACGCCGGGCCGCGGTTCTGCCATCTTCCTCCACTGCCTGGGACCGGTCAAGCCGTACACCGGCGGATGTGTGGCGATCCCGGAGAACATCATGAAACTTGTGATGCAGAACGTTCAGGAAGACTGTGTGGTGGTGATCGGAACTCTTGATAAGGTTGCTCCGGCACTCTGGGAAGAGTTTGGATTCGCTCCGACAGAAGATGCTTCTGAAGACTCACTCTACGGGGCTTCTGATATCTATACCGTTGAAGATATGGAGAGCGCGGTACAGAAGATCCACGAAGAATTTGACTCCTGGGGTTGCGAGTTGATCGACATCCGCTACGCCGGTGATGAGTGCGCCAGCCAGGAGAATCTGGACTGGGCAAGAAGCCTGGATGAGGAAGCGGACTATGCACAGTGCATCGAGTTTCTGATGGATTTCCATTCTCCCAAAGAGGAAGATCTTGGAGGAACCGCCTGGGATCCGGATTCGGATTACACGGATTACCAGTGGTGGCTGTCACGATCTGAAGGCGGCGAATGGGAAGTTTTCAACTGGGGCTATTGAGGAAAATAAAGGCTGAGGATACTGCGATGCTGAATATTCATGTATATCCAAACCGGAAACTGTCGAAGATAAGCCCGCTTATATACGGACAGTTCGCAGAGCATTTCCACAGACAGATCTACGGCGGCATCTACGATCCGCAGTCAGAGTTTGCCGACGAAGACGGACTGCGCATGGATGTGATCGACGCACTGAAGAAGATCCATGTTCCCATCATCCGCTGGCCGGGCGGCTGCTTCGTATCTGCCTATCACTGGAAGTATGGCGTGGGGGACGAGCGCCGGCCTGTGTTTGACAAGGCATGGCGTGTGGAAGAGCCGAATCTCTTCGGGACCGACGAGTTCATAAGATTCTGCCGCAAGGTCGGGTGCGAGCCTTATATCTGTACGAATGCCGGCACCGGTACGATGGAGGAAATGAGTGACTGGGTCGAGTACTGCAACCTGTCAGGTCAGGGGTGGTACGGACGGCTCAGGGAGAAGAACGGACATCCCGAGCCTTACGGGGTCAGGTACTGGAGCATTGGAAATGAGAACTGGGGGCCCTGGGAGATTGGCGCCAATAACCCGAAAGGGTGGGCTCACCTTGTGACGGAGAGTGCCAAGATGATGAAGCGGACAGATCCGTCAATCGAACTGTCTGCGGCGGCTCTCACGGACATGGACTGGAATACAGAGCTTCTGAAGAAATGCGGAGAGAGGCTGGACTGGATCAGCATCCACGGCTACTGGGATTTCCATGAAGGCAGGAACCACCTGGCAGATTATGATACCTGCCTTGCTTACATGAAGGATCTGGACAAGCCGGTGCGGCGCGTCCGGGGACTTCTGGAGGCACTCGAAATGGATCATATCAGGATAGCCTATGATGAGTGGAACCTGAGAGCCTGGTATCATCCAAACATCATGGACCTGCATCAGGGAAGCACACCGCAGGAGTATCTGACTCCCCGGGATGAAAATGACCGAAATGAGCAGTATACCATGGCAGATGCTGTATTCAGCGCCTGCTTCCTGAACATGTGCATCCGAAACAGCAATGTCGTCGGCATGGCGAATTTCTCACCCGCCGTGAACACCCGCGGTATGATCTGCACGCATCAGGGCGGAATCGTGCTCAGAAGCACGTACTATGTGTTTGAACTCTACAACAGGATGCAGGACAACTATATAGATTCCTGGAACCCCGGCGAGGATGATGAGATGCTGGATCTGGCAGTGACGGCGGATGATACGTCGACGAAACTCAGTATCGCAGTCGTCAACAAAGACCCCAGAAACAGCAGAACCGTCTCATTTACAATGGACAGGAACCTGGCAGACGCTGCCATGTACACTGTAAATGGACCGGATGTCAACAGCTGCAACACAATCGATAAAACAGAAGTGCTGATCCGGGAAGGCAGCATCAGACAGTCCCCCGACCAGAAGACAGTCACTGCCACCCTGGAGCCTCATTCTGTAAATGTGATCACCATGCAGCTCAGCATTCATTTATAAAGAGAGAATGATGATGAAGAACAGGACAATCTATCTTGCAGGCGGCTGTTTCTGGGGAGTCCAGAAGTATTTTGATCAGTTTGACGGTGTGATTGCGACGGAAGTCGGATATGCGAACGGACCGGATGAGGTGCCGTCTTATCAGGATGTGTGCAGGAGCAGCGGTCATGCAGAGACGGTGAAGATCGATTACGATCCGGAGGTCTTGTCCCTGACGGACCTTCTGAAGTATTATTTCATGGTGATTGATCCGCTGTCAGTAAACAGGCAGGGCAATGACCGCGGGATCCAGTACAGGACAGGGATCTATTACACAGATGCAGATCTCCTTCCCGAGATCGAAGCTGAGTACCGCGCGCAGGAGGAGAAGGCAGGAGCGAAGTTTGCGGTCGAGCTGGAGCCTCTTAAGAACTTTTTTTCCGCGGAGGAATATCATCAGAAGTACCTGGATAAGAATCCGGGAGGCTACTGCCATATTCCGAAAGCGATGTTTGGGTTAAATGTATGAAGATTCATTTTATACAGC